>JAYSVE010000231.1:0-2063 GCA_043718725.1 Methylibium sp. | reverse complement strand
CGAAGCGACGGTTCGGCGCGGTGGAGTGCGCATAGTCGTTGACGGCCAGCCCGAAATGACCGGCTGGCGATGCGCCCGCCCGCGCTGCCGCATAAGCACCTGACCCAAGCAGCTTCACAACGGCCAGCGACAGATCTTCGAAGCCGGACGGGTCGACCGCTCGGCGCGCTGTCAGGAAGCGGTCGAGCGCCAACGCGTCGGGAGCAGGCGGCAACTTGGCGCCGTGCTGTCTGGCCAGTTGCATCAGCCGATCCCATCGCCTGGGCTGCTGCAGCACCCGGCGCAACGAGGGTTGGCCATGCTGGGCCAGGAAGCGGGCCGAAGTGCCATTGGTCGCGATCATGATGTCGGCGATCAGGTCCTTGGCCCGGTTTCTCTTGTCGGCGCGCAGATCCACCAGATCGCCGTTGTCGAATACCGGCCGAGCCTGTGACGTTGCCACGTTCAGCGCCCCACGCTGATGGCGCCATTGGCGCATGCTCCGGGCCACCTGGTCGTGCAGCCGCAGTTGAGCTTGCAGCGGCGCATTCACGGCGACGGCAGCCGGCGGCGGCGCCTGCGCTTCGAGCCATGCCGCCACGCTGTCGTAGTCGAGCTTTGCGTGATTGCGCACAGCGGCGCGGTACAGCTGAAAGTCGGTGATCGATCCCTCCCGGTCGAGGTTCATTTCCACGACCACGGAAAGCCGCTCCTCGCCTTCGTGCAAGGACGTCCGATCGTTCGACAGCAGCGGGGGCAGCATCGGGAAGACGCCGGCGGCGGTGTAGACCGAGGTGGTGTTGGCCGCGGCATGCGCGTCGACGCTGCTGCCACGGTGCACCATCGCATCGACATCAGCCACCGCCACGGCGAGCCGCACGCTGCCGTCGGGCAACGCCTCGGCCCAGGTCAACTGGTCCAGGTCGAGCGTATCGACGTTGTCGATCGAGAACCACTGGCGGCCTCGCAGATCACGGATGTCGCTTGAGCGCTTTAGGCCGCCCTGAGCCCGGTGTTCAGCTTCGCGCAGCACTTCGGGTGCGAATACCGGCTCAAAGCCATTCGCGCGCATTTCAAGGGCGGCAATCTGGGCGAGGTCGGGCGCATCCATGGCGACAGGGGCGGTGACGCTGTTGGATTGTGATTGGGTCGACAGGGCCTGAAGGCCATCGTCTCGACGAGCGCTTTGCGGCAGCCCAATCCTGGGCGAGCACTGTCGTGAGTCGACCCATCAGCGACATTCACAGGGACGAAATCGCCGCCGCGAAGCTGACTGTGGCACCAACGCAGCCCAGCCGCTGCATGAACTCCAGCGGCGACATCACCAGTGCGTCGTGCCGTCGTCGGCAGCACATCGCACGGGAGCGTGCGGGCTGAAACCTTGCAGGTTGGCGCACTGCGCTTGCTCGAAGCGCGCACCTCGCGGCATTGCGTTCTGCACCGTCAGCACCTTCCGGCCGGCCCGCGGGCCGAAGGCGATGCGGCAAGTGCAGGCCGCGTCCTGCAGCGCCCTGAGCGTGCGGGCGTCGTCCGAGTCGGCGTCTTTGTCGGCCAGGGTGGTCGGCTTCGATGGCCTGGGCACGCCGCTCGATCGTGGCATCGCCCGGGTGGACGTGGCTCGCCTCAGACATGGTCAACACCGCCTGCGCAGTGACTGGGGCGAGTATAGAAGTGCCCTGCCGCCGCGGCCCTACTTGCCACCGTCGATGGCGATCGTCTGGCCGCTGATCCAGCCCGCACGGTCACCGGCGAAGAACAACACGCCATGGGCGATGTCCTGCGCCGTGCCCAGGCGTCCGAGCGCAATGTTCTTCAGCAAGGCCTGTTGGCCGGCCGGGCCCAAGGCTTGCCACTGCCGCTCGGTGTTCGGGTTGGAGCGCACGAAGCCCGGAGCTATGCAGTTCACCGTGATGTCCCACGCGCCCAACTCGTGCCCGAGTTGGCGGGTCAGGCTGATCACGGCCGCCTTGGCGGCAGCATAGGCTTGGATGCCGGTCAGGCTGATGCCCAGCCCGGCCCCGCTGGAGATGTTGACGATGCGGCCCGCGCGCGCCGCCTTCATGCCGGGTGCCACCGCCTGGCAG
>JAYSVE010000024.1:0-2433 GCA_043718725.1 Methylibium sp. | reverse complement strand
TGGGCAAAACCACACTCGCACGCACCCTTCTGGGATCGGCGCCCACATCCGGCTCGCCCAACTGGTTCGATCTAGAAGACCCGCAGGTCGAAGCCCAGCTCGCCACCCCGATGGTGGCGCTGAAGGATCTGCGCGGCCTGGTCGTCATCGACGAGGTGCAGCACGCGCCGGACCTGTTCAAGGTGCTGCGCGTGCTGATCGACCGGCCCGACAACCCGGCCCGCTTTCTGCTGCTGGGCAGCGCGTCGCCCGCCCTGCTCCGCCAGTCCAGCGAGTCGCTCGCCGGGCGGATTGAGGTGATCGAGGCCGGCGGCTTCACGCTGGCCGAAACAGGCGTCGACCGGGCCGCGGCGCTCTGGTGGCGTGGCGGGTTTCCAAGATCGTTCACGGCTGCGGGCGATGCGGCCAGCCGCATCTGGCGGCGCGAGTTCATCCGCACCGTGATCGAGAGAGACCTGCCCCAGTTGGGACTGAACGTCGCGGCGCCGGCGATGCATCGCTTCTGGGCCATGCTGGCGCACTTCCACGGCCAGACCTGGAATGCCGCCGACCCGGCGCGCTCGCTGGGTGTCAATGAGAGCACGGTGCGGCGCTACCTCGACTGGCTGACGCAGGCCTACATGGTGCGACAACTGCAACCTTGGTTTGCCAACCTCGGCAAGCGCCAGGTCAAGGCGCCGAAAATCTACCTGCGCGACTCGGGCCTGCTCCATGAGTTGCTGGGCATTGCCGACCCGGGCGCCTTGGCGCGGCACCCAAAGTCCGGCGCATCGTGGGAAGGCTTTGCGCTCGACCAGGTGCTGCGCATTGCCCGGCCCGACGAAGCCTACTTCTGGGCCACCCATGCCGGCGCCGAACTCGACCTGCTGATGCTGAAGGACGGCAAACGCGTGGGCGTCGAGTTCAAGCGCAGCGACGCCCCGCAACTCACGCCGTCGATGCGCATCGCCCTGCAAGACCTGGCGTTGGACGCGCTGTACGTGGTGTATCCGGGGGACAGGCGCTATTCGCTGGCGCGGCGCGTGGAGGCAGTGCCACTTTCGGCCGTGCTGCCCATGCAGCGAAACATTCCCGGAAAGCGGCAAACGGAGCCGGCGAAGGCGGGGGCCCGGGGTGCGCCGACGCAGTGATTTGGAATTGGCGGAACGGAGTCGACGTGCCCCTGCCCTGTGCCTTCGCACTCTCCGACCTCGGCCGCCAGCCATGTCCTATCCGCCAGCCCTGACCCGCACCACCCAATAGTCCGGCTGGCGTCGAAACGGCGCGATGGCATGAATGAAGACTCCGTCGGCATCGTCCTCGTAGACGACGGAGAACGGAAAGCCCTTGACCAACATCCGCCTTGTGCCCGCGGGCGCGAGGATGCCGGATTGAGGGAAGGCGAGCGCTCGTGTCGCGGCGGCTTCGACCTGCAAACGGAAGCGCTTGCCGGTTCCCTCTCGAGCCTTCTCGTAGTAGCGCGTTTCGTGAATCAGCTCTTTGCGAGCTTCTGCTGAGAAGCGAACACGCCTCACGGCGCAATGCGTCTGGCTTCAGCGAACACGTCCTCGGCCTCGAAGACTTCTACCTCGCCGCGCCTGTGCGCCGCCACCCTGCGCTCGATCTCCTCGGCCCACGCAGCTTCGATGTCTGGCGACTGCGGATCATGCAGAGAATCAAGCAGGCGCTCCGCCAGGCGCGCACGTTCTTCGGGGGCAAGGGACAAGCCCTGCTGGGTCAGTTCTTCGATCAGATCTGGCATGTCGCACCTCGTTCGCATTGCGATGGTAGCGCGCTCGATGATCAACCCAATGCCGCGAGTCACCACAGACCGTGCCACGAAGGCAGAGGGCCGGGGCGCACCGACTCCGTTCCGCCATTTCCCAGTCACTGCGTCGGCGCACCCCGGCCCTCAACCTTCGCGCTCGCCAACGTCAGCCGTTCAACCTCCACATTGAAGTTCCCGCTTTCCGTGCGGGAATTTCAATGCCCACAAACTTTGACAGAAGCATGGGTCGCGTGGCCGACGAACACCTCAGCCCGCACGATCAAGCTTGTCAAGCAGGCTCAATGCGCGCTTGGGACCGCCCCGGGCCGCGCGCGTCTCGAAGCGCACCCTGGCATCGTAGTTGGCAAGCGCCACGGTCGCGAGTTCGTCCATCAGCTTGTTGATGCTGATTGAGTTGGCTCGCGCCAGCGCGTTCAGGCGCTCGTGCTTGTCATCGGGCAGGCGAATCGTCAAGGTGGACATGGAAATACCTCCAGGCAGTGCTCAGGCGTCTGGACCCTGAGCGAGGGGAACTTCAATTCTCCGCGCGACACATCGCGCAGGTTTCGAGTCACGATCGCATCGGCTTGCGCGGCCACCGCAAGTTCGATCAGATGGTTGTCGGCTTCATCGGGCAGGTTGGGTCGCCACGCATAAAACACCTCTACCCACCGGCAGCGATTCAG
>JAYSVE010000230.1:0-4763 GCA_043718725.1 Methylibium sp. | reverse complement strand
TGCACATGCATGTCGGGCGCGATGTGACCGATGTGATCGCACCCGGGCTCAACGCCCAGCCGCAGTCCCTGGACCTGTGGATGGAGCGCCTGCTGATGTACGCCCAGGCCATGGTGGCGGCCGAATCGCGGCGCCGCAAGCGCGTTGCGTCACCCCAAGGATCCCGCAAAAAATGAATCCGCTTCGTTCGAACCGCCGGTGGGGACCGACCTGGAGCGTACTCGCCGCGGCGACCTTGCTGGGCGCCTGTTCCGGCCTGCCCAAACCGGCCGCGCCGGCGCCGCCGCCCGCCGTCCCGACCCCCGCGGCCTGGCAGGCGCCGCTGCCGCACGATGGTCAGCCGAGCGAGCTGGCGCGCTGGTGGCAGCAGTTCAACGACCCGCTGCTGAGCGCGCTGATCGAAGCCGCGCAGGCGGTCAACCCGACGCTGGCGGTGGCGCGGTCGCGCATCGAACAATCGCGCGCGGTCCGGGTCGGGGCGCAGGCCACGCTGGGTCCGGCCTTGAACGCGAGCGCCGGCGCCAGCCGCGGCCGGCAGGACTTGAGCGCGCCGGTGGGCAACAGCGTTTCCGCGGCCCTTCAGGCGGGATGGGAGTTCGATCTGTTCGGCGCCAACCGCGCCGCTCTGGCCGCGGCGCAGGCGCGGCTGGAAGGCGCGTCCGCCGACTGGCACGAGGCGCGGGTCTCGGTGGCCGCCGAGGTGGCCAGCCAGTACACCACCTTGCGGGCCTGCGAGGCCCAGGTGGTGCAGACCCGGCTCGACGCCGCGTCGCGCGGCGAAACCTCGCGCCTGACCGAGCTGGCCGCCCAGGCCGGTTTCCAGGCGCCGGCCAACGCGGCACTCACCCGCGCCAGCGCGGCCCAGGGCAACAGCCTGTTGACGCAGCAACGGGCCCGGTGCGAGCTGGTGCTCAAGGCACTGGTCGCGCTGACCGCGGTCGAAGAACCCGGACTTCGGGCCAGGCTGTCCGAGGGTGCCGCCAGGTTGCCCCAACCCGCGCAGATCGTCGTCGCCCGCGTGCCCGCCGAAGCGCTGGCGCAGCGGCCCGACCTGTACAGCGCCGCACGCGAGGTGCTCGCGGCCAGCGCCGATGCGCAGCAGGCCGACGCCGGGCGCTACCCGCGCATCGCCTTGAGCGGCAGCATCGGCCCGGCGCGCTTCTCGAGCGCCGCCGGCACGCTGCAAGGCACGGTCTGGAGCCTCGGCCCGGTGTCGGTGTCGATGCCCTTGTTCGACGGCGGCGCGCGCCGCGCCAATGTCGCCGCGGCCCGCGCGCGCCATGACGAAGCCGCGGCGGTCTATGCCGGCCGGCTGCGTGGCGCGGTGCGCGAGGTCGAAGAGGCGCTGATCGCGCTGCAAAGCACCACCGACCGCGGCAGCGACGCGCAAGTGGCCACCGAAGGCTTCGGCGCTTCCTACCTGGCCGTGCAGGCCCGTTACAAGGGTGGCCTGGCAAGCCTGTTCGAACTGGAGGACGCCCGCCGCAGCGCCGTGCAGGCGCAAAGCGCGCTGATCGAGTTGCAGCGTGAACGGGTGGCCGCCTGGATCGCGCTGTACCGCGCGCTGGGCGGTGGATGGTCGGCTGCCGAGCTGCAAGCCGAAGCCAGCGCCGATCTCAAACCATGAACCGGTTTCAAACGCATGAACAACAAACTCAAAATCCTGCTCGTGGCGCTGGCCGTCGCCGCCCCGTTGGTCGCGACCGTCGTGATCTTCAAGGTGCGCGCCGCCGATGACAAGAAACCCGTTGCCGCCGTGCCCAAACCGGCCCTGACGGTCACCTTGACGCAGCCGACCCGCGCCAGCCTGCCGCTGCGCATCGTCGCCAACGGCAACGTCGCGGCCTGGCAGGAGGCCAGCGTCGGCACCGAGGCCAACGGCCTGCGCCTGGCCGAGGTGCGGGTCAACGTCGGCGACGCGGTCAAGCGCGGCCAGGTGCTGGCGGTGTTCGCGCCCGAGTCGGTGCAGGCCGACGTGGCGCAAATGCGCGCCGGCATGGCCGAAGCCGAGGCCACGCTGGCCGACGCGTCGGCCAACGCCCAGCGGGCCCGAGACCTGCAGGCCAGTGGCGCATTGAGCGCGCAACAGATCAACCAGTACTTCACCGCCGAGCGCACGGCGCAGGCCCGCGTCGAAGCCCAGAGGGCGATGGCCAAGGTGCAGCAACTGCGCCTGGCCCACACCCAGGTGCTGGCGCCCGACGCTGGCGTGATCTCGGCACGCAGCGCCACCGTCGGCGCGGTGCTGCCGGCCGGGCAGGAGCTGTTTCGCATGATCCGCCAGGGGCGGCTGGAGTGGCGCGCCGAGGTCGGCTCGGCCGACCTGGTGGCGCTCAAGCCCGGCATGAACGTGCTCGTGACGCCGCCCAACATCGCGCCGCTGAAGGGCACGCTGCGCATGGTCGCCCCCACGGTCGACCCGCAAACCCGCAACGGCCTGGTCTATGTCGACCTGCCCGAACCCGGTCCGGCCAAGGCCGGGATGTTTGCGCGCGGCGAGTTCGAGGTCGGCGCGGGCCAGGGCCTGACCCTGCCGCAGAGTGCCGTGCTGTTGCGCGACGGTTTCAGCTATGTGCTGCAAGTCGGCGCCGACTCCAGGGTCAGCGAGGTCAAGGTCAAGGTCGGCCGGCGCGCCGGCGAGCGCGTCGAGATCGTCGACGGCCTGCCGGCCGATGCCCGCGTCGTCGCCTCCGGCGGCGGCTTTTTGGGCGACGGCGACACGGTGCGCGTGGTCGAAGCCGCGGTCAAGGCCGCCTCGGCCAACGGCCTCGGCGCGGTGCTGACCCAATAGCGCGAGCGCCGCCGTCCAGAAGCGCCCAGGCCAAATGCGCCCAGGCCCAAAAACTTTCCAAGAGAGCGAACCATGAACGTCTCCGCCTGGTCGATCCGCACACCCGTTCCGTCGGTGCTGCTCTTCATCATGCTCACGCTGGTGGGTGTGATGGCCTTTCGCGACATGCGGGTCCAGCAGTTCCCCGACATCGACCTGCCCACCGTGATCGTCAGCGCCGCGTTGCCGGGCGCCGCGCCGGCGCAGATGGAGACCGAAGTCGCGCGCCGCCTCGAAAACTCGATGGCCACGGTGCAGGGCCTCAAGCACCTGTACACCAAGGTGCAGGACGGCGTCGCCACCGTGACGGCCGAGTTCCGCCTGGATAAGCCCACCCAGGAGGCGCTGGACGATGTGCGCGACGCGGTGCAGCGCATCCGCTCCGACCTGCCCGCCGACCTGCGCGACCCGGTGATCACGAAGATGGACTTCGCCGGCATGCCGGTGCTGACCTACACCGTGTCCTCGACCCGCATGGACGACGAGGCGCTGTCGTGGTTCGTCGACAACGAAGTCAGCAAGGCCATGCTCGCGGTGCGCGGTGTCGGTGCGGTGGGCCGGGTCGGCGGCGTGCAGCGCGAGGTGCGCGTCGAGCTCGACCCAGCGCGGCTGCTGGCGCTCAACGCCACCGCCGCCGACATCTCGCGCCAGTTGCGCCAGGTGCAGCAGGACGCCTCGGGCGGGCGCGCCGACCTGGGCGGGGCCGAGCAATCGGTGCGCACCATCGCCACCGTGCAGTCGGCCGACGAGCTGGCGCGCCTGCAGATTGCCCTGGGCGACGGCCGGCGCATCCGCCTCGACCAGGTCGCCAGCGTCAGCGACAGCGTCGCCGAGCGGCGCTCGACCGCCCTGCTCAACGGCCGGCAGGTGGTGGGCT
This sequence comes from Methylibium sp., assembly GCA_043718725.1. Lineage (GTDB taxonomy): Bacteria > Pseudomonadota > Gammaproteobacteria > Burkholderiales > Burkholderiaceae_C > LGRD01. Next base: position 1,056 of record JAYSVE010000230.1, on the reverse strand, counting down.
TCGAGATCACGCGCTCGCGCGGCGCCAGCGAAGTGGCGGTGGCCAATGGCGTGCGGGCGGCGCTGGCCAAGGTCAAGGCCGAACGCCCCGACATCACCGTCACCGAGGCCTTCAACTTCGTCGACCCGGTGGTCGAGAACTACGAGGGTTCACTGACGCTGATGGTCGAAGGCGCGATCCTGGCGGTGCTGGTGGTCTGGTTGTTCCTGCGCGAGTGGCGCGCGACCTTTGTGTCGGCGGTGGCGCTGCCGCTGTCGATCATCCCGACCTTTGCGGTGATGCACCTGATGGGCTTCACCATCAACGTCGTCACGCTGCTGTCGCTGTCGCTGGTCGTCGGTATTTTGGTGGACGACGCGATCGTCGAGATCGAGAACATCATGCGCCACCTGGGCCAGGGCAAGCCGCCCTTGCAGGCGGCGATGGAGGCGGCCGACGAGATCGGGCTGGCGGTGATCGCCACCACCTTCACCTTGATCGCGGTGTTCCTGCCGACCGCCTTCATGGCCGGCATCCCGGGCAAATTCTTCGTGCAGTTCGGCTGGACCGCGGCGATCGCGGTGTTCTTCTCGCTGGTGGTGGCGCGCATGCTGACGCCGATGATGGCCGCCTACATCCTCAAGCCCCCCAAGAAGCCGCACGCCGAACCCGGCTGGATGAAGTGGTACCTGGGCTGGGCCGCCTGGTGCCTGAAGCACCGCCTGTGGACGCTGCTGGCCACCGTGGTGTTCGCGGTGGGTTCGTGCGCGCCGTTGTTCACCGGCGCCATTGCGGGCGGCTTCATCCCGCCCGACGACCTGTCGCAGACGCAGGTCTACATCTCGCTGCCACCGGGTAGCACCTTTAAACAGACCCTCGCGGTGGCCGAGCAGGCGCGCGAGATCGTGCAGAAAAATCCGCACGTGAAGATGGTCTACACCGCGGTCGGCGGCGGCCGGGCCGGGGGCGACCCGTTCATGGTCGCCGGCGCCGCCGAGGCCCGCAAGGCGACGCTGACGCTCAACCTGACGCCGCGCGCCGAGCGTCGCGGCACCACCAAGCAGGCCATCGAAAGGG
>JAYSVE010000229.1:0-2066 GCA_043718725.1 Methylibium sp. | reverse complement strand
CAAGAAAGCCTTGGGCCTGGCGTCGACCTAGAAGTCGGCGCGCAGTTCGATCCGCAATCGGCGGTCCCGCGCCGCAAAGCCAACGAACTGCTCGTATTTCTTGTCGAGCAGGTTGTCCACCGCGAGTTTCGCGCGCATGGCCCCGAACCGGATCGAGCCAGCCAAGTCCACTCTGGTGTAGCCCGGCAGGTAGATGTCTGCCGTCGGGTTCGAGCGGTGGAGAAAACTCCCGGTTCTGGACGCGCTCGCGAATAGCGACGCGCGATCATCCATGTCATAGACGGCGCTCGCTGTAGCCTTCGATGTTCAGCGGGATGAAGGTGTTGGGATCGACGGTGAAGTCGACCAGGTCTTTGTAGTCGATCCGGAACACGCTCACCTGAATCGACGACGTTTCGCCGTCGAATCGATGCGCCAACGTCAATTCCACGTTCTTGCTGCGCTCCGGCCGGAGATTCGGGTTGCCCCCGATCGGAAAACCGAGCGCAAAAAAACTCGGTGGTTTGAAGCCTTTGCTGTAGTTGCCCTTCAGAGTCGTCGCGCCATTGGGCAGGTCCCACACCGCGCCGAAGTGCGGGGACGTTACGGCATCGAGGCCCTGAACCTTGTCCCGACGCAGTCCGACTTGAAGCGAGTCGCCCTCGGCGAGCTGAACGCGGCCTTCACCGAAAACCGAATTGGTGCGGTGCTTGAGCGCGAATTGCAGGTTGTCGGGAACGCCATCGAAACCGAAGTCGCCCAGGCTGTTCAGGCCACCGGCTTCGTTCTGGTGTTCCAGCCCGACCACCACGCTCACGACGCTGCCGTGGCGGTGGCTGGCGGTGGCATGCACGGCGGTGCGGCGAAAGTCCGTGTCGCTGCTCAGGAAGGCCGGCACTGCAAACCGCACGTTGGTGCTGCTGCCGTCGCGGCTGTTCCCGACGCTGACCTGGCCGCGAACCGCCTCGCCGCCGACCGCCACCGTTGCGCCGACTCTGCGGTGGTGGTCCTGGCCCGCGGCACCGTAGGCATTGCCACTGACGCCGGACTGCGTCGACCGCCTGGTGATGATATTGACGACGCCTGCAAGCGCTTCACCGCCGTGGATGGCCGACGCCAGTCCGCGCAGGACTTCGATGCGTTCGATCTGCTGCACGTCGATGGACGACAGGTCGTAGGCGCTGCCGCGGGTCGTGGTGGGGTCATTCACCTTGACGCCATCGACCATGATCAGCAAATGGCTGTTCTCCGCGCCACGCATGTACAGGGACGAGAAGCCACCGGTCTTGCCGGCCTGGTCGAGCTGGTCAGCAGTGCGATGGGCTTCTTGCGAGCGCAACTCGCATCCAGGCGTTGATGCATTCGTGTGCCGGGGTTCGATGCCGGTGCGCGGTGTTGCAAATCGGTGGGGCGCGTTTGCGGTAGCGGCCTTTCTCGATCGATTGCCCGATGACCGGCCACCGGACCAGCAACCAGCACAGCACGCTATTGGTAGTGCCCGTGGCGCTCCAGCATTTCGATCTTGTAGCCGTCGGGGTCTTGAATGAAGAAGAAGCGCGCAAGCAATTCGTCGTCGCGCTTGAATTCCTTGACCGCTGCGGGCTGGTAACCCTTGCCTGTGAGCGCCGCCTGGGTGGCGACGGCATCGGCAACGACGACACCGATGTGCCCGTATCCGTCGCCATGGGAATAGGGCTCGACCCGGCCCTTGTTCCAGGTCAGTTCAATCTCGAAATCGTTCTGCGGATTGCGCAGGTACACCAAGGCGAAATCGGGGAAATCGAGCCGGTGCGCTTCATGCAAGTTCAGCACGTCGGCGTAGAACTTCAGCGAACGCTCGAGATCGAGCACGCGGATCATGCTGTGGATGACTTTGGCCATGCTGCTGTGTGATTGAAGGAGCGGGGGCGCCAGGCTCAGTTGCGGGCGGCCAACGGAACGACTTTCGGCGCGACGCCCTTGACCGTGTCGTTTGGGCGGGCACGCTGCGGCACGCCGGCGATGCGCTCGGCCTCGGTCAGCTTGCGCCGCAGGAATCGCATCGAAGACACGCGCAGGAACGACGCGAAGTTGGGCACCTCGCCGCG
>JAYSVE010000228.1:0-4767 GCA_043718725.1 Methylibium sp. | reverse complement strand
CCGGGTCGGGATGTTGGCCTTGATGAGCCCGGTGATCACGTCGACGCTGGGCCGCTGGGTGGCCAGGATCAGGTGAATGCCGGACGCCCGGGCTTTTTGCGCCAGGCGCGCGATCAATTCCTCGATCTTCTTGCCCACCACCATCATCAGGTCGGCGAGTTCGTCGATCACGATCACCACGAACGGCAACCGCTCCAGCGGTTCGGGTTGTTCCGGCGTGAGGCTGAACGGGTTGGGCAGCAACTCGCCGCGCTCGACCGCGTCGGCAATCTTCTTGTTGTAGCCGCCCAGGTTGCGCACACCCAGCTTGCTCATCAGCTTGTAGCGGCGCTCCATTTCACCCACACCCCAATTGAGCGCATTGGCGGCCTGCTTCATGTCGGTGACCACCGGGCACAGCAGGTGGGGAATGCCTTCGTAGACGCTCATCTCCAGCATCTTCGGGTCGATCAGGATCAGCCGCACATCGCGCGCCTCGGCCTTGTAGAGCAGGCTCAGGATCATCGCGTTGATGCCCACCGACTTGCCCGCGCCGGTGGTGCCGGCCACCAGGCAATGCGGCATCTTGGCCAGGTCGGCCACGACGGGGTTGCCGATGATGTCCTTGCCCAGGCCGATGGTGAGTTGCGAGGACGCGTCGTTGTAGGCCTGAGAACCAAGAATTTCCGACAGGCGGATGGTCTGGCGCTTCGGGTTGGGAAGCTCCAACGCCATCGTCGTCTTGCCCGGAATCGTCTCGACCACGCGGATGCTGACCAGGCTGAGCGAACGCGCCAGGTCCTTGGCCAGGTTGACCACCTGCGCGCCCTTGACGCCGGTGGCCGGTTCGATCTCATAGCGCGTGATCACCGGGCCGGGCGAAGCCGCCACCACCCGCACCTCGACCCCGAAATCCTTCAGTTTCTTCTCGATCAGCCGCGACGTCATCTCCAGCGTTTCGGCCGCCACAGACTCGACTCGCCCGGGCGACGCGTCAAGCAGATCGACCTGGGGCAACTTGGTGTCGAGCATCTCCGTGAACAGGGGCTTTTGCCGTTCCTTGGCAACGCGCTGCGAAACGGGCACTTCCAGAACCGGCGCTTGAATGACGATGGGCGGGTGCGAGTCTTGCCAGACGGGCGCCACATCGGCCTCCAGTTCCCGCTCGCGCAACGCCTGTTCGCCCAAGCGCAAATCCTCGGCGCGCTCGATGCGCTCGGTTCGACGGTCGCGGCGCGACTCGATCCAGGCGCCGATGCTTTCGGCAACCCGAAGCCACGAAAACCGGAACGCCAGCGACACCCCCGCCACCAAGGCGGCAATCCACAGGACGCCCGAGCCGGCGAAGCCCAACAGCGTCTGGCTCAGCGTGCCCAGCGTGAACCCGAGCGCACCACCCGCATGTCCGCCGGCCACCCGCGACTCCCACTGGTACAGGCGGGTCGATTCGAGCGACGAGCTGGCAGCCAGCAACAACAGCAGCCCGAGCCAAAACAACCAGCGGGCAGGCGTGTACTTGTGGGATGCGGTCGGCTCGCCACGCAGGACTGACGCAAACCCGGCCAGCCCGACACGCAGCACCACCAGCACCGCCCACCAGACCGAATAGCCGAACCCAAAGTACGCGAGGTCGGAAAACCACGCGCCAACCATGCCCACCTTGTTGAGCGGTTCGAGGGTCAGTCCCGAGGTGGAAAAGGCCGCGTCGTTGGCGTTGTGCGTGACCAGCGCCAGCACTGCGAGCAGCCACATGACGACACCGACCAGCAAGCCGAACTGGGCCCGCCAAGCGGTCGTTGCACTGGCAACCGCGGCCCCCTTGGCCGGGCGGCGACGAGGAGTCGCCTCAGGCACCGTGTTGTTTTGCCCCGGGGCGTCGGGCCGCAATGAGCCAAGTGGAAAAGTCATGTGCGGATTGTGGACGAGCGCGCTCGCCCCGGACCCCGACGCATCAGTTGGCCAGGTCCTTGATGATCACCGAGCCGTTCTCTTGAGTCTGGACCATGCCGCGCCCTTCGAGGTCTTTCATCACCCGGCTGACCATTTCACGCGAGGCGCCGACGATCTTGGCCAAGTCCTGGCGCGACACCTTGTTGCGAATGATGCGCTGGTCGCCGTCTTTTTCTGCCATCTCCAACAGCGTGCGCGCGACCCGACCGTAAACGTCCAGGAGTGCCAGCGATTCAATCTGCCGGTCGGCGCTGCGCAGGCGCTGCACCAGGCCGCGCATGATCGCGTAGGACAAACTCGAGTTCTCCGGGAGGCACCGGGCAAACTCGGCGCGGCCGAGAATCAGCATGTCGGTCTGCACCTCGGCGCGCACCGTGGCGGAATGGGGTTCGTTGTCGATCAGGCTCATTTCGCCAACATAGTCACCGGGCTGGAGCACCGCCAGGATGACTTCACGGCCGCGCGAATCGGCCGTGAGCACACGGGCCCGACCGGTCAGCAAGATGAACAAGGCATTCGATTTCTTGCCGAACTCCACAACGATTTCGCTGCGCCGAAATCGACGCTTGACCACAGCGTCGGCAATGCCCTGAGCCTGATCGTTCGTCAGCAGGGAGAACAGCGGAACGCGCCGGATCAGATCGAGGTTGGAGAGCATCGCCATACGAATGCCTTTCGTGTTGTCGGTTTTGTTGAACTGCCTTGGGATTGTCTCGCAGCAAACGCGAAGTTCTCATGTTTTTCAGAATCTCGCAACTTTCGTGCACGGCGATCCGCCCGCAGCACGGTCAACGCCGCGTGGGCTGCATGGGCGTTGCGTCGTACCGCGCCTCGCTCTTCGGCTTGAAGCAAGTGCATGAAAATGGCTATAATCGCTGTCTTTGCAAAATGTGGCGGCGGCGAAGGCTAAGGTTCTTCAATGTCAAAGCAAAAGGGTGCTTGCGCAGAGCGCCCGCCAAAATTGTGGGGCGACCGCAAAGCACTGACTGACAGGTCAGTCGCGTGGTTTCCAGTCCTGAAACAACCAGTCATCGGAGAAGCGTCATGGCACGCGTCTGTCAAGTCACGGGCAAGCGCCCAATGGTGGGGAACAATGTTTCTCACGCCAACAACCGAACCAAGCGTCGCTTTCTGCCCAACTTGCAGTACCGACGCTTTTGGGTCGAAGCCGAAAACCGTTGGATTCGTTTGCGCATTACCAATGCGGCCTTGCGGCTGATCGACAAAGTGGGCATTGAACAGGTCCTCGTCGACCTGCGCGCCCGCGGTGAAATTTGACATCGAGGAGCAAATTCCATGGCTAAAGGTGGACGCGAAAAGATCAAGCTGCAGTCGTCTGCAGGCACCGGACATTTCTACACGACCGACAAGAACAAGAAAACCACGCCCGAGAAGATCGAGATCATGAAATTCGATCCGAAAGCTCGCAAGCATGTGATGTACAAGGAAACCAAGTTGAAGTAATTCAACCCGGCTCAAACCAACCCGCCCGGCGCATAGCTTGGCGGGTTTTTTTTGCCATGAAGCAGGCTACTGAGAAATGCTGCAAAGCATGTTGGAGTCAAGAGGACAAAAGCGCCCGGGCGGGCGCTTTGATGAATCTCTGGCGGCAGACGGTTGAAAAGTTCAGGCCCGCGCCGACCTCAGCTTGAGCGAGAACTCCTGCAGCGCCGCAATCCCGCTTTCCTCGGCGTTCTTGCACCAGGCTTGCAGATCGACAACCAGTTGTTCCGCAGAGACGTTCGTTCGGGTCCACAACTGCCGCAACTCCTCGCGCATGAGGACCAGTTTGTGCAAGCCAGGGCTCTGCGCGCAAGCATTGGCCACCTGGGCCTTGACGCCGTGGGGGATTTTGTCTTCATCACGATGGAGCCACAGGTTGGCGAGATGCATCTCCTTCCATTTCGCGGTGTTCTGCGCCCCTTCGGCCTTCAGGCGCACCAATTCGGCCTGACAAGCGGTGCGCAAATGCGCGGCGTACTTGGCCATGACCTCATAGCGATTGGCGATGATGGCCTCCAGCGTGTGCGAGTCCGCGACCGGACGGATCTCCCCCAGTCTCAAGGCTGGAGGTGTCTTGCGCACCGTCGCCAATCCCAGCAGGTCAAGGCCGCGGATGTACATCCATCCAATGTCGAATTCATACCGCTTGACCGACAACTTGGCCGAGGTCGGATAGGTATGGTGGTTGTTGTGCAGCTCTTCGCCGCCAATGATGATGCCCCACGGCGAGATGTTGGTTGACGCGTCCGGCGCTTCGAAATTGCGGTAACCCCACCAGTGGCCCAGGCCGTTGATGATGCCGGCCGCCGTCACTGGAATCCAGGCCATTTGCACCGCCCACACGGCGGCGCCAATGGCACCGAACAACATCAAGTCGATGGCCAGCATCACACCGACACCTTGCCAGCTGTAGCGCGTATAGAGATTGCGCTCAAGCCAGTCATCGGGGGTCCCACGACCAAATTTCTGAAGCGTCTCCAGGTTCTTGGTCTCGGCGCGGTAGAGCTCGGCCCCGGTCAACAGAACCGTCTTGATGCCATGGGTTTGCGGACTGTGCGGGTCGTCCACCGTCTCACATTTGGCATGGTGCTTGCGGTGCACGGCAACCCACTCTTTGGTGACCTGACCGGTGGAGAGCCACAGCCAGAGGCGAAAGAAATGTGCCGGAACGGGGTGCAGATCGAGCGCACGGTGGGCTTGGGCACGGTGCAAAAAGATCGTGACGGAGGCGATCGTGATGTGGGTCATGACCAGCGCCACCAGCACCACCTGCCACCAGGTGGTTGGCACGAGCCCGTGGGCAAGCCATTCCACCAAGCCGCCGACAACCGTCAT
>JAYSVE010000227.1:0-4771 GCA_043718725.1 Methylibium sp. | reverse complement strand
TGCCCGGCCGCGACGTCTGGATGCACGAGGCGATGGCGTCGCAGCCCGCCACCTGCGAACCCGAATGGGTGGGCTCCGAGCACCCGCTGTTCCTGCTCTACACGTCCGGCTCGACCGGCAAGCCCAAGGGCGTGCAGCACTCCAGCGGCGGCTACCTCTTGCATGCGGCGCTGACGACCAAGTGGACCTTCGACCTGAAACCCGACGACGTGTTCTGGTGCACCGCGGACATCGGCTGGGTCACCGGCCACACCTACATCACCTATGGCCCGTTGGCGCTGGGCGGCACCGAGGTCGTGTTCGAGGGGGTGCCGACCTATCCGGACGCCGGGCGCTTCTGGAAAATGATCCAGGACCACAAGGTCAGCATCTTCTACACCGCGCCGACGGCGATCCGCTCGCTCATCAAGGCCGCGGAGGGCAATGCGGCCGCGCACCCCGACCGCTACGACCTGACGTCGTTGCGCATCCTCGGCACGGTGGGCGAGCCCATCAACCCGGCCGCTTGGGAGTGGTATTACAAGCACATCGGCGGTGGGCGCTGCCCCATCGTCGACACCTTCTGGCAGACCGAAACCGGCGGCCACATGATCACGCCGCTGCCGGGCGCAACGCCCATGGTTCCGGGCTCTTGCACCTTGCCCTTTCCCGGCATCGCCGCCGCGGTGGTGGACGAGACCGGCAAGGAAGTGCCGTGGGGCCAGGGCGGCATCCTGGTCGTCAAGAGGCCGTGGCCGAGCATGATCCGCAACATCTGGGGCGACCCGGAGCGCTACAAGAAGAGCTACTACCCGGATGACTTCCAAGGCAAGTATTACCTGGCGGGGGACGGCGCCATTCGCGACGCGAAGACCGGCTACTTCACCATCACCGGCCGCATCGACGATGTGTTAAACGTGAGCGGCCACCGCATGGGCACGATGGAGATCGAGTCGGCGCTGGTCTCCCACACCGAGCTGGTGGCCGAGGCGGCCGTGGTGGGTCGACCCGACGACACCACAGGCGAGGCCATCTGCGCCTTCGTGGTGCTCAAGCGCTCGCGCCCGACCGGCGAAGAAGCCAAGCGCATCGCCAAGGAATTGCGCGACTGGGTCGGCAAGGAGATCGGTCCGATCGCCAAGCCGAAGGACATTCGGTTCGGCGACAACCTGCCCAAGACAAGGTCCGGCAAGATCATGCGCCGGTTGTTGCGCTCGGTGGCCAAGGACGAGCCCATCACCCAGGACACATCGACCCTGGAGAACCCGGCCATCCTCGCTCAACTGGCCGAGAAGAACTGAACTCAGCGTGGGTTCTTAGCCCGGGCTCGCGCCATCGCCGCATCGATCACCGCACGCTTGCCGTTTGGTTCGGCGCTGGCGTTGGGGCTGAGTGGCTCGGCCGGGTGGGTGAGGTTGCTTGCTTTGCTGGCCAGGCGTGCGTCGTGCTCGGTCGTTTCGCGCGCGGTGCGCAGCCGGTGGAACGCGTAGCGCTTGCGTGATTCGGCCGCTTGCGCCGCGCTCCACGCGTCCCAGCCGGTGCGCTCAGCGGTGACGCCTACCATCGCGATGCAGTCCACCGGGCAAGCCGGGATGCACAGCTCGCAGCCCGTGCAGGCGTCGTTGATGACGGTGTGCATCAGCTTGGGCCCGCCGACGATGCAGTCCACCGGGCAGGCTTTGAGGCACAGGGTGCATCCGATGCACCAGGCTTCGTCGATCACCGCCAGCTTGCGGGGTGTCTCCGATCCATTGACCGGGTTCAGCGCCAGGGCGGGGCGACCGGTGATGGCGGCGAGCCGCTCGATGCCTTGACGACCCCCCGGCGGGCACTGGTTGAGGTCGGCCTGACCAGCCGCGATGGCCTGCGCATACGCGCTGCAATCGGGGTATCCGCAACGGGTGCACTGCGTTTGCGGCAGTGCGTCGTTCAGCCGTTCGGCCAGCGCGGTGGTGCAGGCCACTGCGCGCCGATCAGCGGGTCCCGCGTGCCTTTGTTCGTTTGACCGCAACCAAGGCTTGTGCCGTGGTTCCTTCGACAGCCGCGGCGCGCTGGCGCGCGGCCACGGGCCGGGTCGCGGCGGCGCTGTGCTGGTGTGCCGCGATGAAGTCGCGCACCTGCGGATAGACGTTTTCGCGCCAACGCCGGCCGGAGAAGATGCCGTAGTGGCCCGCGCCTTCAACGTCGTAGTGGAACTGGTGGCTCTTTGGAATGCCGGTGCACAGCTCGTGCGCGGCGCGTGTCTGGCCGGCCCCCGAGATGTCGTCGAGTTCGCCTTCAATCGTCAACAGCGCACCGCTGTGGATGTCCTGCGGGCGCACCAGCTTGCCGTGCACCTGCCAGGTCCCGTTGACCAGCGCGAAGTCCTGGAAGACGGTCTTGATGGTGTCGAGGTAGTACTCCGCCGGCATGTCCAGCACGGCGTTGTATTCATCGTAGAAGTCGCGGTGGAAGTCGGCGTTGTCGTCGTCGCCGCGGATTAGGTCCAGGAAGTAGTCGTAATGCGACTTCATGTGCCGATCCGGGTTCATGGCGATGAACCCGGCATGCTGCATGAAGCCCGGGTAGACACGCCTACCACTGCCCGGAAAGTTGACCGGCACCCTATAAATCACGTTGTGCTCGAACCAGGAATGGCTCTTGTTGGTGGCCAGGTTGTTCACCGCCGTGGGGCTCTTGCGCGCGTCAATTGGGCCGCCCATCATGGTCATGGTGCGCGGCGTCGCTTCGCCGGCGGTGGCCATCAGCGAGATCGCGGCCAGTACCGGCACGGTGGGTTGGCAGACCGAAATCACGTTCACGTTCGGGCCCACATGGCGGATGAAGTCCTGCACGTAGGTCACGTAGTCGTCGAGGTGAAACGCGCCGGCCACGAGCGGGACCATGCGTGCGTCGGTCCAGTCGGTGATGAAGACCTTGTGGTCCTTCAGCAGCTCCCGAACCGTTTCGCGCAACAAGGTTGAGTGGTGGCCCGACAGCGGCGCCACGACCAGCACGATGGGTTGGTCCTTCATTCGGGACAGCATCGGCGGGTTGTCGGTGAAGCGCTTGAAGCGCAGCAACCTGCAAAACGGCTTCGTCATCGCCACCTGCTGCTGAACGGCAACGTCGACGCCGTCGATGTGGACCGAAGTGATCTCGAATTCGGGCTTTTCGTATTCCTTGGCCAGCCTGTGCATCAGGTCCATGCCGGCCGAAACGCGTTGCGCCAGCGGCGTGTGGCTCAACAGCGAAAGGGGGTGGTCGTAGAGCTTGGACGTCGCGCTGGCGAACTCGGCAAAGGGGCTCAGCAGGGCTCGTTGGGATTCGTACAACTGGTACAGCATGGCGTCGACCTTTGGAACTACGTGACTAGCCGAGAGGGGCTCGAACGATGGGAAACATTCGAGTCAGCTGCTTTTGTGCAGTGCACCATTCTAGTGAAAGTGCGCCATGCGTGCGATGAAAAACTAGGCATGTCAGTCGACAACCGCTACAAACGCAACGAATCCGGCGCCAAACCGATGCGAAAGGCACGCCACTCAGCACACCTTGGCGAGAGCGCGGACCACGGCGTCGATGTTGTGGGTGTTGAGCGCGGCCACGCAGATCCGCCCGGAATCGATGCCATAGACGCCAAATTCAGCCCGCAGGCGCTGCATCTGCTCCCTGGTCAAACCGGTATAGCTGAACATGCCACGCTGCTGGGTGATGAAACCGAAATCCTGTTTCAAGTTCGCCGCATCGAGTTTTTCGCGCAGCAAGTGGCGCATTTGCTTGATGCGGGAGCGCATGCCCGCCAGCTCTTCCTCCCACAGCCCGCGCAATGCCGGGCTCGTCAACACCATGGCGACCACCTGGGCGCCATGGGTCGGTGGGTTGGAATAGTTGCTGCGGATCGCGCGCTTGAGTTGACTCAGCACCCGGTCGGCCTGTTCCTTTGACCCGCACACGACACTCAGCGCGCCGACACGCTCGCCGTAGAGTGAAAAGCTCTTGGAAAAACTGCTGGCGACCAGAAAATCCAGGCCGGATGCGATCAACAGGCGCACCGCCGCTGCGTCTTCGGTCAGGCCCTCGCCGAAACCCTGGTAAGCGAGGTCGAGGAACGGCGTCAGCCCGCGCGACTTGAGCACGGCAATCACCTGCGTCCACTGGGCCGGCGCGAGGTCGCAGCCGGTCGGGTTGTGGCAGCAGGCGTGCAGCACGACGATGGATCCGGCGCTGGCCTGTTGCAGCCTGGCCAGCATGGCGTCGAAGTTCAGGCCCCGCCTGGCGGCGTCGTAATAGGGATAGGGCGCGACGGCGAAGCCGGCGTTCTCGAACAAGGCCCGGTGGTTTTCCCAACTCGGGTCGCTGATCAACACCTCGACGCTGGGGTTCAAGCGCTTGAGAAAGTCGGCCCCGACCTTCAGACCGCCGGTGCCGCCCAGGCCCTGGATCGTGGCAATGCGTCCGGATGCGACCGGCTCGCTGTCCGCGCCAAACACCAGGGCCTGGACCGCCTTGTCGTAGGCGGCAATGCCGTCGATCGGCAAGTAGCCCCGCGCTTTGGGCGCCTCCATCATTAGCGCCTCGGCGGCCTGCACGCATTGAAGCAAGGGGAGCTTGCCGTTCTCGTCAAAGTAGACGCCGACGCCGAGATTGACCTTGGCGGGGTTGGGGTCGGCATTGAATTGCTCGGTCAACCCGAGGATGGGGTCGCGCGGTGCCATCTCGACGGCGGAAAAGAGCGAGGCCATGGGGCGATCCTTTTGGGCGCGGGGAACGAGTTCGGGAATTCAGCTAACCTGATAAGTTGCCTGCGCTTCCT
>JAYSVE010000226.1:0-2069 GCA_043718725.1 Methylibium sp. | reverse complement strand
GCTCGCCTCGATCGCCTGCATCGTCGTCGGCGTGGTGTTGATCTGGGTGCGCTCGCGCATGGAGAAGGCAGATCCGCCGTGATCCAGCCCGTGGCGATATTGAAGTTGGCGATGGCGCTGGCGATGGCGCTGTGGTTCGCGGCCATCGCTGTGCCCAGCGCCTTCGCCCAGGCGTTCGTGTTCCCGCAATACCGCGGCGCCGCCCAGATCGAAGAGGCCTGCCAGCGCCTGCTGGCCGATCAAAAGGCCGACGAACAGCGCCTGGCGCAGATGCCACTGGTGTTGACCCCTCGCGCCACGCGACCCGCCACCCGAACACGACAGGAAACGCCATGAGCACTCCGATCCGACAACTCCTGGACCTCAGCGGCAAATGCGCACTCGTCACCGGCGGTTCGCGCGGGTTGGGGCTGCAAATTGCCGAGTCGCTGGGCCAGGCCGGCGCGCGCATCGTGCTGGTTTCGCGCAAGGCGGCCGATCTCGAAGAGGCCGCCGCGCACCTGCAGGCCCAGGGCATCGACACCCGCTGGGTCGCCGCCGACATGAGCCAGCCGGCCGAGATCGCGCGGGTCACCGACGAGGCCCTGCAACGCGTCGGCGACATCGACATCCTCGTCAACAACGCCGGCGCCACCTGGGGCGCGCCGGCCGAGGACCACCCGCTGGAGGCCTGGGACAAGGTCATGAACCTGAACATCCGCAGCATCTTCCTGATGAGCCAGGCGATCGGCAAACGCAGCATGATCCCGCGCCGGCAGGGCCGCATCATCAACGTCGCCTCGATCGCCGGCCTGTCGGGCAACATGCCCGAGATGACCATGGCGGCCTACAACACCAGCAAGGGCGCGGTCGTCAATTTCACCCGCGCGCTGGCGGGCGAATGGGGCAGGTACAACATCAACGTCAACGCGCTCGCGCCGGGGTTCTTTCCGAGCAAGATGACCCGGGCCACGCTCGAGCGCTTCGGCGCCGAAAGCCTGGCCCGCAACGCGCCGCTGCAACGCCTGGGCGATGACGACGACCTCAAAGGCGCGGCGCTGCTGTTTGCCAGCGCGGCGGGCAAGCACATCACCGGGCAGATCCTGGCGGTTGACGGCGGCGTCAGCGCCGTTCATGGCGCCTGATGGACCGCGTCCCCATGAAGTTCCCGGTTCACATTCCATTCGTGACGGCGCTGGGCTGCGAATTGCTGCGCTTCGAGAACGGCGAGGCCGAGATCGCGCTGACCCCCACCGACGAGCAACTCAACGGCTGGAGCGTGTTGCACGGAGGCGTGTCGATGACGCTGCTCGACGTGGCCATGGCCCATGCCGCCAGAAGCGTCGGCGTTTCCTCGGCGGATGCCGCCGGGGCCATCGCCCCCGCCGATGTGCGCGGCGTCGCCACCATCGAGATGAAAACCAGTTTCATGCGCCCCGCGCTGGGCCGCGTCATCGCCAAAGGCCGGCTGTTGACACAGACCCACACGATGGCCTTTTGTGAGGCCTCGCTGTTCGACGCCGGCGGCGCATTGGTGGCCCACGCCACCGGCACCTTCAAGTACCTGCGCGCGCTGCCGGTGGGCGAACGCCAGCGCAAACGAATCAACGCGTCCGACTGATTCCGTCGGCGCCAGAATATCCGCCCGACCACCCCCACCAGGAAGCCGTCATGACCTTGATCAACCAACAGATCCTGCTGGCCTCGCGCCCCCAGGGCGAAGCCAGCAGCGCCAACTTCCGATGGGTCGAGACCCCGGTCTCAAAGGATCTGGTCGATGGCCAGGTGCTGGTGCGCCACCACTTCCTGTCGCTGGACCCCTACATGCGCGGGCGCATGAATGACGCCAAGAGCTACGCCCAGCCCCAGCCGCTGGACACGGTGATGATCGGCGGCACGGTGGGCGAGGTGGTCGAGTCGCGCCACCCCGGCTTCAAGCCCGGCGACACGGTGGCGGGCATGGGCGGCTGGCAGCAATTCAGCGTGGTCGACGCCAGCCAGGCCGGTGTGCTGCGCAAGGTGTCGACCGCGCACATCCCGCTGTCGGCCTACCTGGGCGTGGTCGGCATGCCCGGCGTCACCGGCTGGTA
>JAYSVE010000225.1:0-4772 GCA_043718725.1 Methylibium sp. | reverse complement strand
TTCGGCCTGAACCTGACCGTGGCCGACTACGTGATCATTGCCGACCCGTGGTGGAACCCGGCCACCGAAGAGCAGGCCAGCGCCCGCGCCCACCGCATTGGCCAAGTGCGGCCGGTGACGGTCTACCGGCTGGTGACGCAGGGCTCGATCGAAGAGAAGATCGTGCGCCTGCACCGCAGCAAGCGCGACCTGGCCGAAGGCATTTTGAGCGGCCAGGACAGCAGCGCGGCCATCGACGCCGGGCAGTTGATGGAGTTGCTGAAGGCGCAATGAGCGGCGCCGGCGCCGCAGAACCAATCGAAACACGCGCCGCCCTCCGTGGTGGTCGACCCGCTCGCGGGTTGCGCAAACATGCAATGAACCGAATGGTTCAATAGTGCGGTAAACCCGAACCGAACCGCATCCGGCGCGCGCCACTCCGGGCGCCGCGAATCTGCCGATGCAGTTCCGGCCTGCCGCGGTCGGCGGACGGCGGCGGTCCGCACGCCACGGCGTTGAGGTGGCGCAACTTTCCGAGGCCGCCGGCGTTGGCAATCGGTCGCCGAAGCGCGACACTTCAACTCCAATCAAGCAGGAGAGCTGACATGACAAGTGGATCGACTTCGCAGCGAGTGGTACTGGTCACCGGCGGCATGGGCGGCCTGGGCGAGACGATCTCCACCAAGATGGCCGACGCCGGCTACAAGGTGGTCGTGACCTATTCGCCCGGCAATACCAAGCATGCCGAATGGGTGGCGGGCATGAAGGCCCGCGGCTACGCCATTCTGGCCGTGCCGTGCGACGTGGCCGACTTCGACTCCTGCACCCGGGCCGTGGCCGAGGTGCAAAAGCAGGCCGGCGCGGTCGACGTGCTGATCAACAACGCCGGCATCACGCGCGACATGACCTTCAAGAAGATGGACAAGGTCAACTGGGACGCCGTGATGCGCACCAACCTCGACAGCCTGTTCAACATGACCAAGCAGGTCGCCGACAGCATGGTCGAACGCGGCTGGGGCCGCATCATCAACGTCTCGTCGGTGAACGGCTCCAAGGGTGCGTTCGGCCAGACCAATTATTCGGCGGCCAAGTCCGGCGTGCACGGCTTCAGCAAGGCACTGGCGCTCGAGGTGGCCAAGAAGGGCGTCACGGTCAACACCATCTCGCCGGGCTACATCGGCACGAAGATGGTCACCGCCATCCCGGAAGACATTCTCAACTCGAAGATCCTGCCGCAGATCCCGGTCGGGCGGCTCGGCAAGCCGGAAGAAGTGGCCGGGCTGATCATCTACCTCGCCTCCGAGGAGGCGGCGTTCGTGACCGGCGCCAACATCGCGATCAACGGCGGCCAGCACATGCAATAGCCAGGCCCCCGAAGCGCGGCGGCGGCACCGGCCGCCAAGCGCCACCCCGACCCCCACTGGAGACCCGCATGATCAAATTAGGAATCGACCAGGACGCCCTGGTCAAGATGTTTTCCGAAGCCTCCGCGCGCCAGGGCGAGGCCTTGCGCAAGGCCGTGAGCCAGGCCACCTTGAAGGCGCTGCAGGGCCGCGAGCTGACGCTGGCCAACATTCGCAAGGTGCTCGACACCGTCACCCAGGCGGCCTCCAAAGGCGCGGCGCAAAACCCGGCCGGCGCCGTCGACATCGAAGCCCTGCTCGGCAAGGCCTTCGACGGCATGGACGCGGCACTGCTGCAGGCCGTGGAGGCCAACCGCCGGGCATTGCAGCAGTTCGTCGACCAGGGCGTGGGGCTGCAAGACAAGCAAATGAAAAGCGCGCTGGCCAATGTCGAGAAGATGGAGGACATGTTCTTCGCGGCCGTGACCAAGGCCGCGCAGTCCGCCGGCGGCCCGGTGCAGGCGCCCTGGGACCAGGTGCTCAAGTCGATGAAGCTCAAGGGCACCGACACCGGGGCGCAGGCCACGACCACGGTCGAGCAACTGGTCGCCCAGGCGCAGGCCGCGTTGCGCGACAGCCGCGCCACCGGCACGCGCACCGCGCAGGCCATGATGGACAGCTACGCCGCATTGGTCAGCGGCGTGCTGATCGGCATGTCCGAAGGCTTGAGCCCCAAGGCGAGCCAGGCGTCTCCTGCGGAGCGTGCGAAGGACAAGGACTGAACGCGAGGGCCTCGGCCGTGGACCCGATTCGCCCGTCGCCCGCAGGGGCCGGTCAGTGCGCCTCCTCCCAGTTGGCTCCCACCCCCACTTCGGCCAGCAGCGGCACGCGCAATTGCGCCACGCCGGCCATGATGCGCGGCACCTCAACCCGCGCCCATTCAAGCTCGGCCTGCGGCACCTCGAACACCAGTTCGTCGTGCACCTGCATGATCATCCGGGTGCCGCGTTGCTCGCGGTCCAGCGTCTCCTGCGCCTGGATCATCGCCAGCTTGATCAGGTCGGCCGCCGTGCCCTGCATCGGCGCATTGATGGCCTGGCGCTCGGCGCCGCTTTTGCGCGGACCGTTGCCGCCGTTGATCTCGGGCAGGTAGACGCGGCGGCCGAACAGGGTCTCGACATAGCCTTTGACCCGCGCCGATTCCTTGGTCTCGTCCATGTAGCGCTTGACGCCGGCAAAGCGCGTGAAATAGCGCTCGATGTAGTCGCGCGCGGCCTTCTGCTCGATGCCCAGGTTGTTGGCCAGGCCGAACGCGCCCATGCCGTAGATCAAGCCGAAGTTGATGACCTTGGCATAACGGCGCTGTTCGCTGGACACCTGATCGACCGCCACGTTGAACACCTCACTGGCGGTGGCGCGGTGCACGTCGATGCCCTTGTCGAAGGCGTTCAGCAGCCCGGGGTCGGCGGAGATGTGGGCCATGATGCGCAGCTCGATCTGCGAATAGTCGGCGCTCAGGATCACATGGCCGGGTGGCGCGATGAAGGCCTCGCGCACGCGCCGGCCCTCGGCCGTGCGGATCGGGATGTTCTGCAGGTTCGGGTCGTTGCTGGACAGGCGGCCGGTCACGGCCACCGCCTGCGCGTAGTTGGTGTGCACGCGGCCGGTCTGCGGGTTGACCATCAGCGGCAGCTTGTCGGTGTAGGTGCCCTTCAACTTGGACAGCGACCGGTGCTCCAGCAGCCGGGCCGGCAACGGATAGTCGGCGGCCAGCGCCTGCAGCACTTCCTCGTCGGTGCTGGGCGCGCCGCTGGCGGTTTTTTTCTTGGCCGGCAGGCCGAGCTTGTTGAACAGGATCTCGCCGATCTGCTTGGGGCTGGCCATGTTGAACGGCTGGCCGGCCAGCTCATAGGCCTCGGCCTCGAGCGCGACCATGCGCTCGGCGAGCTGCTGGCTTTGCGCGGCCAGCCGCGCGCTGTCGATCAGCACACCGTTGCGCTCGATGCGGCACAGCACGCCGGCCGCCGGCATCTCGATGCGCTGGTACACGTCCAGCAAGCCCGCCTGCGCCTGCAACTGCGGCCACAGCGCCTGGTGCACATGCAGGGTCATTTCGCTGTCTTCACCGGAGTACCGGGTCGCCTTGTCGATGTCGACCTGGGCGAACGAAATCTGGTTCACGCCCTTGCCGCACAGGTCTTCATAGCTCAGGCCGCTGCGCTCCAGGTGGCGCGCGGCCAGGCTCTCCAGGCTGTGCGGCTTGTGGGCTTCGAGCACGTAGCTTTGCAGCATGGTGTCGTGCACATAGCCGCGCACCTGAATGCCGGCGTTGGCCAGCACGTGGGTGTCGTACTTGATGTTCTGGCCCAGCTTGGCGGCGTCGGCGTTTTCCAGCCAGGGCCGCAGCCGCGCCAGCACCGCGTCCACGGCCAGTTGGTCGGGCGCCCCGGCATAGCCGTGGCGCAGCGGGATGTAGGCGGCTTCAAAGGGATGGACCGCCAGCGAGATGCCGACGATCTGCGCGCGCATGCCGTCGAGCGAATCGGTTTCGGTGTCGATCGCGGTCAGCGGGGCGGCTTCTATGCGGCGCACCCAGGCGTCCAGCGCGTCCAGCGTCAGAACGGTTTCGTAGCGCTTGACGCCGTCCGTCACCGCGCCGGATTGCGCGGGCGATGCGGGGACCCCGGCGTTTTGGTTCTCGGACGGGGCGGGCTCGGCCCGGGGCGCGCTGCCGCCCGGCGACTCCTCCAGCTCCTTGCGCCAGGTCTTGAATCCATAGCGCGTGTAGAACTCCAGCAGCGCGTCGCGATCGACCGGCCGCAAGGCCAGCGTCTCCAGCGCCGGCCAACCCGCCACATGCGCGCTCAAGTCACAGTCGGTCACCACGGTGACGAGGCGCTTGCCCTGGGGCAGCCAATCGAGCGCCTTGCGCAGGTTCTCGCCGACCGCGCCTTTCATGTCGGCGGCGGCGGCCATCACTCCTTCCAGATTGCCATGTTCGGCAATCCACTTTGCGGCGGTCTTGGGGCCGACCTTGTCGACGCCGGGCACGTTGTCCACCGCGTCGCCCATCAAGGTCAGATAGTCGATGATGCGCGCCGGCGCCACGCCGAACTTGGCAACGACGCCGGCCACGTCGAGCTTCTCGTTGCTCATGGTGTTGATGAGCGTCACGTCGTCGTTGACCAACTGGGCCAGGTCCTTGTCGCCGGTGGAGATCACCACCTTGTGGCCGCTCTGCGCCGCCACATGGGCCAAGGTGCCGATCGCGTCGTCGGCCTCGATGCCCGGCACCATCAGCACCGGCCAGCCGAGCAGCCGGACGACCTCGTGGATCGGCTCGATCTGCTGCACCAGGGCGTCGGGCATCGGCGCGCGCTGCGCCTTGTAGTCGGCGTACCAGGCGTCGCGGAAGGTCGGCCCCTTGGCGTCGAACACGCAGGCGGCATG
>JAYSVE010000224.1:0-11602 GCA_043718725.1 Methylibium sp. | reverse complement strand
CGGACTGCTTGCCGACCGCCGCCCAGACCCAGGCCGCCAGCTCGGCCGGCAGCGCGCGGTCCCAGCGCTCGTTGAGGTGGGTGACGGCAAACTCGGTGTCGGTGGCGGCCAGGCGGGTCAGCGCCAGCGCCGCCAACTCGGCCTCGGTGCGTTGGGCCTCGGCGAGCAGCGGCAGCGCCGGCCGGCTGCTCAGATAGCGCACCGGGTTGTCCATCAGCTCGGCGGCGCTGCCGGCGGTTAGCAGGCTCACCAGCATCACCGCCTGGCGCACCGCGCGCGGCCGGTTCGCCTCGACCGCGGCGCGTGCCTTGCGCCACACGTCGGCGGGGGTGAACACTGCCCCGTCGAACAGCAGGGAGGCCATCAGCGCACAGCCGTCGTCGGCGTCGCGCTGGGCCAGCCAGGCGGTCATGGCGGCGTCGCGAACGTCCTTGCCGCCCTGGTGGTCCAGCAACAAGGCCTGGCAGTTGACCTCGTGGTCATCGTTCATGCGAAAGCGCGGGTGCTCGATCGCGAAGTTGGCCCAGTCGCGCCGCTTGCCAAGTTCCAACAGCCAGTCATTGCGCAAGCGATCCTCGACGTAGGTGCCGGGCCAGCGCGCAAAAAATGCGCTGAGCTCCTCCTGCTGGGCGTCGACCAGCCGGTTGCTCAGTTCGAAGTAGTCGGCCCACAGCGCCAACGGGTGGCGTTCCGCCGAGGCGGTGGCACGGGCCAGGGCCAGGCGCGTCCGGTCCTTTTTTCGCAGCGCCTCGCGCGCCTCGACGATGGCGCTGTCGCCCCCTTGGGCGCTGGCCCGCGGCGCGCTGGCCAGCAGGCTTGCGCCCAGGGCCAGGGCCAGGCCGAGCGCACAGACGCGCTCATATACTGGTTTTGACACGGGCATTCGATCGCACGTCATGGAGTTCCCAATTGACTTCAACACCCGACCCATCGCCCGCGCCGCTTCGACCGCCCCTGCGCCGGCGCCTGTTGGCAGAGCGGGCGGCGTTTGGCGGCGGAGCCGAGGCGCGGTCGGCACAAGCGGCCCTGGCGCGCCATCTGCAAGCGTTGGTCTTGCGCCTGGCACCGCATTGCCTGGGCGTCTACTGGCCGGTTCGATCCGAATTTAACGCACCGGTTGCCCTGGCCGAGGACGCTGTGTGTGCCAGGGTGCCGCTGGCGCTTCCCTTTGTGTGCCGGCAGCCCCCCCGATTGCACTACCGCGCCTGGGATGGCAACCCGCCGACGTGCCTCGATGAAGCCCTGATTCCCGCGTCCGACGATGTGGCCGTGACGCCCGATGTGGTTCTGGTGCCCTGCGTGGGTTTCACGGCCGCCGGCTATCGACTCGGCTATGGCGGGGGCTATTTCGACCGCTGGTTGGCGGCGCACGCCCATGTCACCGCGGTGGGCATTGCCTGGGCCGCCAGCGAGATGCAGTCCGCCGACTTTGAGCCGCAGCCGCACGATGTGGCACTGACCGTGGTGATCACCGAGCGCGGTGTCGTGTAGCGATCGCCCTGCCGCACTGTCCCACTGTTGCACTGGCGCAAACCCGGGATGACAGCGCGGCGGCCCCGGCCTAGCATCGCAGCAGCGCAGATTCGCCACAGCACGTGGGCCCAGTGGCGCAACCACCGGCGCCAGGCGCGCGGAAAGGGACTCGTTGCAAGCCACCGACATCCACGATCCCGACTACTTTCACAAAGTGGTCGACTGCCAATGGGCCTGCCCGGCCCACACGCCCGTCCCCGAATACATCCGCCTGATCGCGGCCGGCCGCTACACCGATGCCTACATGGTCAACTGGGCGTCGAACGTGTTCCCCGGCATTCTCGGGCGCACCTGCGACCGGCCGTGCGAGCCGGCCTGCCGGCGCGGCCGGGTCGAAGAGTCGCAGGCCGAGAAGCCCGAGCCGGTGGCGATCTGCCGCTTGAAGCGCGTCGCCGCCGACTTCAAGGACGACGACATCAGCGAGCGCTTTCCGCGCCCCGTGCTGCAAAAAAACGGCAAGCGCATCGCTTGCGTCGGCGCCGGCCCGGCGGCGTTGACGGTGGCGCGCGACCTGGCGCCGCTGGGCTACGCGGTGACGCTGTTCGACAGCGACGCCAAGGCCGGCGGCATGATCCGCTCGCAGATCCCGCGCTTTCGGCTGCCCGAGGAAGTGATCGACGAAGAAACCGGTTATGTGCTGCGCCTTGGCGTGGAGTTTCGCGCCGGCACGCGCATCGAATCGCTCAGGGCCCTGCTGGCCCAAGGCTGGGACGCGGTGTTCGTCGGCTCGGGCGCGCCGCGCGGCCGGGACCTTTTGATCCCCGGTCGCGCCGAGGCCGCCGGGCACATCCACATCGGCATCGACTGGCTCTCGTCGGTGTCCTTCGGCCATGTCACGGCCATCGCCAGGCGCGTCATCGTGCTGGGCGGCGGCAACACCGCGATGGACTGCTGCCGCAGTGCCAGGCGGCTGGGCGGCGACGACGTGAAGGTGATCGTGCGCTCGCCGTTCGACGAGATGAAAGCCTCGCCGTGGGAGAAGGAAGACGCGGCCCACGAGAACATCCCCATCCTCGACTGCCTGGTGCCCAAGGCCTTCTTGCACCAGGACGGTCGCCTCACCGGCATGAGCTTCGACAAGGTCCGCGCGCTGCGCGACGCGAGCGGCCGGCGCCAGCTCGTCTCGACCGGCGAGCCCTTGCAGGTGTTCGAGTGCGACGAGGTGCTGGTCGCGGTCGGCCAGGAGAACGCGTTTCCGTGGATCGAGCGCGACGTCGGCGTCGATTTCAACGAGCACGGCATGCCCAGCCTCAATGACATCACGCTGCAGTCGAGCCGGCCCAATGTGTTCTTCGGCGGCGACGCGGCGCTGGGTCCGAAGAACATCATCTGGGCCGTCGCCCAAGGCCATGCCGCGGCGATCTCCATCGACAAGTTCCTCCACGGCGAAGACCTGAGCGTCCGGCCCGCGCCCGGCGTGACGCTGGTGTCCCAAAAGATGGGCATCCACGAGTGGAGCTACGACAACGCGGTGTCGCCCGACATCCGCCACAAGGTGCCCTGGCGCGACGTGAACAAGGCGCTGCGCAACATCAAAATCGAGGTCGAGCTCGGCTTTGACGCGCAGGCCGCGTGGAAGGAGGCCCAACGCTGCCTGAACTGCGATGTGCAGACCGTGTTCGCCACCGACAAATGCATCGAGTGCGATGCCTGCGTCGACATCTGCCCGACCGATTGCATCAGCTTCACCGCCAACGGCGACGAGGCCGATCTGCGCACCCGCCTGAGCGCGCCGGCCCGCCATGTCGACCAGGCGCTGTATGTGTCGGGTGGCCTCAAGACCGGCCGCGTGATGGTGAAAGACGAAGACGTCTGCTTGCACTGCGGCCTGTGCGCCGAACGTTGCCCGACCGGCGCGTGGGACATGCAGAAGTTCCTGTTCAACCCGACCCAGGCCGGGCGCGGCTGCCGCGAGCATCACGCAAAGAAGGTGGCCTGAGGATGGCAAACGTCAAACCCCGCATCGAGTCGGTCAACGAATTTGTCGTCAAGTTCGCCAACGTCAACGGCTCGGGCTCGGCCTCGGCCAACGAGTTGTTCGCGCGCAGCCTGTTGCGCATGGGCGTGCCGGTGAGCCCGCGCAACATTTTCCCGAGCAACATCCAGGGCCTGCCGACCTGGTACGAGGTGCGGGTGAGCGAGCGCGGCCACCTGGGGCGGCGTGGCGGCGTCGACCTGATGGTGGCGATGAACCCGCAGACCTGGAACCAGGACGTCGCCGAGATCGAACCCGGCGGCTACCTGCTCTACGACAGCTCCAAGCCCATGCCGCATTCGCCCACGGCCAAGTTCCGTAACGACATCCATGTGCTGGGCGTGCCGCTGACCGACCTGTGCGCGACGCGCTACACCGACCCGCGCGAGCGCCAGTTGCTGAAGAACATCCTCTACGTTGGCGTGCTGGCGGCGCTGCTTGGCGTCGAGCCCGAGGTCATGGCCACCTTGCTCGGCGAGCAGTACCGCGGCAAGGCCAAGCTGATCCAGCCCAACCTCGACGCCTTCATGATGGGGCTGCACCATGGCCATGAATACTTCGACGATGCGCTCGGCCTGAAGGTCCTGCGGCGCGACGCCGTCGGCAAGCGCATCTTCATCGAGGGCAATGCGGCGACGGCGCTGGGCTGCGTGTACGGTGGCGCGACCGTCTGCGCCTGGTACCCGATCACCCCAAGCTCGTCGGTGGCCGAGGGGTTCCAGAAGTACTGCGCCAAGCTGCGCGTCGACAAGGCCAGCGGCAAGAACAAATTCGCCATCGTCCAGGCCGAGGACGAAATCGCCTCGATCGGCATCGTCACCGGCGCCGGCTGGAACGGCGCGCGCGCCTTCACCTGCACGTCGGGGCCGGGGGTGTCGCTGATGACCGAGTTCATCGGCCTGGCCTACTTTGCCGAGATTCCGGTCACCATCGTCAATGTGCAGCGCGGCGGCCCGTCCACCGGCATGCCCACGCGAACCCAGCAGGCCGACGTGATCAGTTGTGCCTACGCCTCGCACGGCGACACCAAGCACGTGCTGCTGTTCCCAGAAGACCCGCGTGAGTGTTTCGAGTTCGGCGCCAAGTGCCTGGACCTCGCCGACCGCCTGCAAACGCCGGTGTTCCTGATGTCCGACCTCGACATCGGCATGAACCACCGCCTGTGCGAGCCGCTCGAATGGGACGACAGCGTCGCCATGGACCGCGGCAAGGTGATGACCGCCGCCGACCTTGATGCGGGCAAGGACTTCGGCCGCTACCTCGATGTCGACGGCGACGGCATCCCGTACCGAACCTACCCCGGCACCCACCCCGACAAGGGCGCCTATTTCACCCGCGGCACGACGCGCGACGCCTATGCGCGCTATTCCGAGGCCGGGCCCGATTACCTGTACAACGTGCAGCGGCTGCTGACCAAGTTCGAAACCGCCAAAGAGCTCGTGCCGCCGCCGGTGTTGCGCGAAGCCGCGCTGCCGACGCGCCTGGGCGTGATCTTCTACGGCTCCACCAGCCCGGCGATGAGCGAGGCCTTCGAGTCGCTGCAGGCGCGGGGCATCCACGTCGACACCTTGCGCATCCGCGCCTTCCCCTTCAGCGCCGCGGTCGACGCCTTCATTGCCGCGCACGACAGCGTGTTCGTCGTCGAGCAGAACCGCGACGCCCAACTGCGCACCCTGATCGTCACCGAACAGGCGCTGAACCCGGCGCGCCTGGTGCCTGTGCTGCACTACGACGGCACGCCGATCACGGCGCGCTTCATCACCGAAGCGATCGCGGAGCACGTGCGCGCGCGCAACGTCCTGCCGATCAAGAAGGGGCAGGTCGCATGAACTCGCCCGACGAGACCGCGCGCAGCGCATAGGGTGGCCCGATGACCTATCTCGCCAAACCCAAGCTCCGGCACCCGACCTTGCCGGCCAACAGGCTCGGCTTCACGCGACGCGACTACGAAGGCAAGATCAGCACGCTGTGTGCCGGCTGCGGGCACGACTCGATCTCGGCAGCG
The DNA here is from genome assembly GCA_043718725.1 of Methylibium sp. Classification (GTDB taxonomy): domain Bacteria; phylum Pseudomonadota; class Gammaproteobacteria; order Burkholderiales; family Burkholderiaceae_C; genus LGRD01. Next base: position 6,089 of record JAYSVE010000224.1, on the reverse strand, counting down.
CTGGTGCAGGCCTGCTGGGAGTTGGCCATCGAGCCGCACCGGGTGGCCAAGCTCTCGGGCATCGGTTGCTCGTCCAAGACGCCCGACTACTTTCTGGGCAACTCGCACGGCTTCAACACGGTGCACGGCCGCATGCCCAGCGTGTTGACCGGCGCGAACCTGGCCAACCGCGAGTTGCTGTACCTGGGCGTCAGCGGTGATGGCGACTCGGCCAGCATCGGCCTGGGCCAGTTCGCGCATGCCTTGCGGCGCGGCGTGAACATGACCTACATCGTCGAAAACAATGGCGTCTACGGCCTGACCAAGGGCCAGTTCTCGGCCACCGCCGACGCCGGCAGCAAAAGCAAGAAGGGCGTGGCCAACACCGATGCCGCGATCGACCTGGTCGCACTGGCGCTGCAACTCGGCGCGAGCTATGTGGCGCGCAGCTTTTCGGGCGACAAGGAACAGCTCGTGCCGTTGATCCGGGGCGCGTTGCAGCACCGCGGCGCGGCGTTGATCGACGTGATCAGCCCGTGCGTGGCCTTCAACAACCACGCCGGCAGCACCAAGAGCTACGACCACGTGCGCGCCCACAACGAGGCCGTCAACCGGCTCGACTTCATGCCGCGCCGCGACGCGATGACCGCGAGCTACGCGCCCGGCGACGTGATCGAGCTGGCCCAACACGACGGCAGTGTGCTGCGACTGCGCAAGCTGCATGACGGCCACGACCCCAGCGACCGGCTGGCGGCGATGAACCACCTGGCGGTGCACAGCGCGCGCGGCGAGATCGTTACCGGGCTGCTCTATGTGGACGTGGCGGCCGACGATCTGCATGCCCACTTGAACACGGTGGATGCACCGCTGATGCGCCTTGGCGAGCGCGAGCTGTGCCCCGGCGCAGCGGTGCTGGCGGCGATCAACGCCGAGCTGGTTTGAACCGCCCCAGGCGCTACGCTCCCGCCGCCTACGGGCGGCCCGGCGCCGGGCCGACCAGAGCTTAGGCCGCGCCCTCGCCGATCGCCTTTCGCGTCAATGCCGCCTGCTGCACGACCCAGGCGCAAAACTGCCTGACTTCGGGCCGTTCCGCACCGGCCGGCGCAATGGCCAGCCAGTAGGCCATCGGGCTGGCAATCCGGCCGGGCGGGCCGAACGGCTCGACCAGTTCGCCACGCTGCAGCGCCTCGAAGACCAGCGCCAGCCGCGTCAGCGCCACACCCTGGCCGGCCAGCGCCGCCTGGACCAGTTGGTAGGTGTAGTTGAGGTAGAGCCAGCGGCGCGGCTCGAGTGCCGGCTGGCCGATGTGCTCCAGCCAGTCGCGCCACCTCAGGTACTCGTTGCCGGGCCGGGGATCGTCTTCTTCAGCCAGGGTGTGCTGGGCCAGGTCGGCCGGGTGGGCCAGCGGCGGCGCCTCGCCGCCGCGCGATTGTTCGCTGAGGCTCCGGCTGATCACCGGCGTCAACGTTTCGCCGAACAGTCGCACCGCGCCGGGCGGCGCGGACTCCGGGCGGCAACAACGCAGCGCCAGGTCGAGATCAGGGTCGTCGAGATCCGACAATTGATCGCTGGCCGAAACCCGGATGTCGATGTCCGGGTGCTGCTTTTGAAACGCTTCCATGCGCGGCAGCAACCACATCGACGCGAACGAGGCGAAGGTCGTGAGGTTGATGCGCTGCCGGCCGCGCCGGGTGCGGATCTGGCGCACGCCGGCGTCGAGCTGGACCAGCCAGGGCGCGACCACGCGCAACAGCGTCTGGCCGTCCGGGGTGATCTGCACGTGGCGCGTGCCGCGCACGAACAGCGGCGCGCCCAACTCGTCTTCCAGCGCCTTGATCTGCCGGCTGATGGCCGATTGCGTGAGATGCAGTTGCTCGGCGGCCTGGCTGAAGTTGAGGCAGCGCGCGACCGCTTCGAAGGCGCGCAGATTGCCCAGTGACAGGTTTCGATGGCGCCCGCTATTCATATCAAATCCGCATCAAATGGGCTGACCGATTTCATTGGAAGTTGAGGCTCGTCGGCACGATCATAGAGGCATGTCCAAGCCAGTGCCTTCGACACCCACCTGGAGGTTTGATGATGAATTCGCAATTTCAATGGTTCCATGGCGGCACTTTTCAGGTGCGTGCCGGCGAGGCTCTGCGGATCGATGCGGCGGACGGCGAACTGGCCGTGTTGAGCGGCAGCGTGTGGCTCACTCGACATGCCGATGAGCAGGACCATGCGCTGTTCACCGGCCACCGGGTGGCGCTGACGGCCCGCGACGGCGCCGTGGTCGAGCCCTTGCGTCACGGTCAACCCGTGACGCTGGCGTGGACGCCCGCAGCGCAACCTCAGGCTTTGGCGTGGCGTTTGGCGCGCCGGGCCGCAGGGGCGATGGCACCGCTGCTGCGCGGCGCGGCCTTGGCGGCCGGCGCGCTGGCCCTGGCCTTGCGTGGCGCGGAAACCGGCTTGGCCGCCCTGGCGCGCAACGCCGCGGCCAGCGCCAGGCGGGCCCAGTTGTGCATCCGCGCCGCGGAATCCATGGCGTCGTCGGGCGCGCTGAAATAGCTCATCGCCATCGGCTTGGCGCCGCCCCGGTAGACAAAGGGCTGGCAGCCGGCCGCTTCAAACTGCGGCCGGGTCTGGGCGTCGACCTTCAGGTACAGGCGCTCGGACGCGACCAGCGCGATGAACACGTCGTCGACATACAGCCCGACGCCGCCGAACATGCGTTTCGCGCGGGCCGCGCCCAGCGGCGTCAGCAGATCGATGCAATGGCGGGCGAATTCGTCCTGGGCCTTGTTCATGGCGCAGTCTTGCACAATGGGCCTCGAGCATTCAACCCCGGAGCCCGCATGGAGCCCAACGACCGCGCTGCTGAAAACCTCGCCCTGCGCAAGAAGCTGGTCGCGGCGCGTCAGGCCTTGCCGGACCGGCTGGAACGCGCGGTCGACTTGCAGCGGGTGCTGCGGGTCTGGCTGGTCGGCCGCGCCGAGACCTCCGTCGGCGCCTACTGGCCCATCAAGGGAGAGTTCGACCCGCTCCCGGCCCTGTACCGCTGGACCGAAGGCGCGCCCGAGGGCGTGACGCGGCGCATTGGCCTGCCGGTGGCGCACCGCGAATCGGGCTCGTTGCGCTTTCACGTCTGGTACCCGGGCTGCGAGACCGAGCTGGACGCCTACGACATCCCCAAGCCCAAGGGCACCGACGAGTTCGCCCCCCAGATGTTGATCGTGCCCTGCCTGGGTTTCGGGCCCGGGGGCGTTCGCTTGGGGTATGGCGGCGGCTTCTTCGAACGGACGCTGGCGGCGATCGTGCCGCGGCCGGTGACGGTGGGCGTGAGCTACAACCACGGCTTCTTGCCGATGCTGCGCGCCGGCCCGCAAGACCGGCCGCTGGACGCGATGCTCACCGAAGCCGGCGTGATGTGGCAGCGCGAATAGGGCCGCCGGCTGCGCCCGGGTGCGGCGCTACGCGGCAGCCAGGCGCTGGCAGATCTCCAGCGTGACCGGCGCCTGGTTCATCGTGTAGAAATGCAGCCCCGGGGCGCCGCCTTCGATGAGGCGCTCGCACAGCCGGGTCACCACATCGATGCCGAAGGCGCGGATCGCCGCCGAGTCGTCGAGGAATCCCTCCATCTTCAGCGCCACCCAGCGCGGAATCTCGATGCCGTCGCGGGCGGCGAACTGGGCGATGCGGGCGTAGTTGTGGAACGGCATGATGCCGGGCACCACCGGCACCATGGCCCCCAGTTTGCGGGTCTCGTCGACGAAGTGGAAATACGCGTCGGGGTTGAAGAAGAACTGCGTGATCGCCGAACTCGCGCCGGCGTTGACCTTGTCCACGTAGTGGCGCAGGTCGCGCGCGGCATAGCGGTTTTGCGGGTGGTACTCCGGGTAGGCCGCCACCTCGATGTGCCAGTCCGGCCCCTGGGTTTCGCGGATGAAGCGCACCAGCTCCTCGGCGTGGCGAAACTCGCCCGCGGTGGCCGTGCCGCTGGGCAGGTCGCCACGCAGCGCCACCAGGCGGTGGATGTTCTGGGCCCGGTAGGTCGCCAGGGTCTCGCTCAAGACCGCGCGCGTGGCGCCGACGCACGACAGGTGCGGCGCCGCCTCGAAGCCGGCCGCCGCGATCGCGCGCACCGTGCTGAGCGTCTTGTCGCGCGTCGACCCGCCGGCGCCGTAGGTCACGCTGAAGAACTCGGGCTTCAGCGCGCCAAGCTGTCGCACCACGTCTTTGAGTTTTTCATCGCCCACCGGGGTGTTGGGCGGGAAGAATTCGAAGCTGATGGGCACGGCGATGCGGCTGGCGTTCATGACGCCTCTCCTTCAGGTGCGGGGGCCGCGGTCGACGTGGCCCAGATGAAGAACTCGGTGTTGCCCGCGCTGTTGCCGTGCCCGCCGCCGGCGATCGCGCATTGGAAATAGGCTTGGGTGTGCAGCGTCAGTGCGCGGCACGCCGCGCGGATGCGGGTTTCGACGACGGCGAACGACGCCTTGTCCTTCACCAGCCCGCCTTTGCCGATCTGCGCCGGCTGCAACTCGAACTGCGGTTTCACCAGCAGCAGCAGGTGGCCACCGGGTGCGAGGAAACGCCGCAGCGTGGGCAGCACCAGCGTCAGCGAGATGAACGACAGGTCGCCGGTGACGAATTCGAAGCTCATCTGCGGGTGCTGCGCCGCGAACGCGCTGCCGCTCACATCGCGCGCATTCACGCCTTCGAAACAGCTCACGCGCGGGTCGGCCTTCAGGCGCGGGTGCAATTGCCCATGGCCGACTTCGATGCCCACCACCCGAGCGGCGCCGCGTTGCAGCAGCGCGTCGGAAAAGCCGCCGGTGCTCTGCCCCACGTCGAGGCACGACAGGCCGGTCACGTCGATGGCGCAATGGGTCAGCGCACTTTCAAGCTTCAGGCCGCCGCGCGAGACGAAGCGCAGTTCGGCGTCGTCGGTCACCTCGACCCGGCCATCTTCGGGCAGGTCTTCGCCGCATCTGCGCAGCGTGGCCCAGCCTTTGGGGCCGAACCAGCGCACCGCAGCGCCATCGATCAACCGCTGCGCGGCCGACCGGGTCGGCGCCAGGCCTTGCTTGACCAGAAGCTGGTCAGCGCGCATCGCGAAGCGCCGGGCCGTCCCAGGATAAGCGCCGCACGCCAAGGCGAAGCGAAGCAAGCCGCCCCTTCAAGCCACGACTCACGCACGGGTTCCCCGGGCGTCGCGGCGGCGCCAGCCGCGAGGCGCGGCTGGCCTTCGTGAGGCACAAAGCCGTCCTCAGGACGCCTTTGTGTCCACACTCAGCCCCTTGGGGGGCGTAGGCGGAGTAGATGTCCCCGCCTGCGCGGGGACATCCCGCCGGAGCGCCGACCGGCATGCTTGCCGGTCGGCAGGAGCGAAGCGACTGGGGGACCATGTCAATAGCGGTAGGTGTCGGGCTTGTACGGGCCGGCCTTGTCGACACCGATGTAGCTGGCCTGCTCGTCGGACAGCTCGGTGAGCATGGCGCCGACCTTCTTCAGGTGCAGCCGCGCGACCTTCTCGTCCAGGTGCTTGGGCAGCACATAGACCTGGCCGACCTGGTACTTGTCGGGCTTGGTGAACAGCTCGATCTGCGCGATCGTCTGGTTGGCAAAGCTCGACGACATCACGAAGCTCGGGTGGCCGGTGGCGCAACCCAGGTTCACCAGCCGGCCCTTGGCCAGCATGATGATCTTCTTGGCCGGCTGGCCGTTGCGGGCCGGGAACTTGATGTGGTCGACCTGGGGCTTGATCTCGTCCCACTCGTACTTCTCGAGCGCGGCAACTTCGATCTCATTGTCGAAGTGGCCGATGTTGCAGACGATCGCCTGGTTCTTCATGCGCGCCATATGGTCGTGCGTGATCACGTCCTTGTTACCGGTGGCGGTGACGAAGATGTCCGCCTTGTCCGCGGCGTAATCCATCGTGACGATGCGGTAGCCTTCCATCGCGGCCTGCAGTGCGTTGATGGGGTCGATCTCGGTCACCCACACCTGGGCGCTGAGTGCGCGCAGGGCCTGGGCGCTGCCCTTGCCCACGTCGCCATAGCCGGCCACCACAGCCACCTTGCCGGCGATCATCACGTCGGTGGCGCGCTTGATGGCGTCAACCAGGC
>JAYSVE010000223.1:0-4788 GCA_043718725.1 Methylibium sp. | reverse complement strand
CCGGCCTGAACTTGCCTCCGTCCGTCTGCCAACCCTCAAGAAAGACCCTCATGAAAAAGACCCTCAATGTTCTCGCGACCGCGCTTGCCGCGACCCTGCTGCTGACCGGCGCGGCCCTCGCGCAGGAAACCAAGATCGCCATCGGCATCTCCGGCTGGACCGGTTTTGCGCCGCTCACGCTTGCCCGGGAGGCCGGCATCTTCAAGAAGCACGGCCTGGACGTGACGATCAAGAAGATCCCGCAAAAGGACCGCCACCTGGTGCTCGCCTCAGGCGACATCCAGTGCGCTGCCACCACGGTGGAGACCTGGGTGGTCTGGAACGCCAACGGCGTGGCCACGACGCAAATCTTCCAGCTCGACAAAAGCTACGGCGCCGATGGCATGGTCGTCAAGCCGAACATCACGAAAATCGCCGACCTCAAAGGCAAGACCGTGGCCGCCGACGCGCCCGGCACCGCCACCTACTTCACGCTGGCCTGGATGCTGAAGAAAAACGGCCTGACCATCAAGGACGTGAAGGGCGTCAACCTGTCGCCGCAGGCCGCCGCCAACGCGATGATCGCCGGCAACAGCGACATCGACGCGGCGATGACCTACGAGCCCTACCTGTCGGCGGTGCGGGCCAAGCCCGAGGCCGGCAAGATCATCGCCACCACGCTGGACTACCCGATGGTGATGGACACCTTCGGCTGCACGCCGAAGTTCCTGGCCGAGAACCCGAAGGCCGCCAAGGCGCTGGCCGACGGCTATTTCGATGCGCTGGAGATGATCAAGGCCGACCCGAAGAAGAGCTTCGAGATCATGGGTGCCGACGTCAAGTCCAGTGGCGAGCAGTTCGAGGCCTCGCAAAAATACCTGCGCTGGCAAGACCGCGCCGCGAACGAAAAATTCTTCGCCGGCGAGCACGCGGCGTTCAGCAAGGAGGCCGGTGAACTGCTGCTGGAGGCCGGCATCGTCAAGCAGTTGCCCGACATGTCGAAACTCGTCGACACGCGCTTCCTCAAGTAGGCGCGAAGGGTCACGCCAGCCCGGCCCGCATTGGAGTCAGCGCCATGACGCCGCTCAAACCGGTGGCCCCCGGCCTGCGTGTCGCGCTGGGCGTGTCGTTCTTCGTGCTGTTCACGCTGGTGTGGGCCGCCTTCACGCTGGGCGGCTATGTCTCCAAGACCTTCCTGGCCGACCCGATCACGATGGTCCGCTCGGGCTGGACGCTGCTCACCGAAATGGGTTTCGCCAAGGACATCGGCATGACCGTGTGGCGGGTGCTGGGTGGATTTGCGATTGCCGCTGTCCTGGCGTTGCCGCTGGGCGTGCTGATGGGCGCGTACAAGCCCGTCGAAGCGTTTTTCGAGCCCTTCGTCTCGTTTGCCCGCTATCTGCCGGCCAGTGCCTTCATTCCGCTGCTGATCCTGTGGGCCGGCATCGGCGAGGCGCAAAAGCTCTCGGTCATCTTCATCGGCAGCTTCTTTCAACTGGTGCTGATGATCGCGGTGGTGGTGGGCAACACGCGGCGCGACCTGGTGGAGGCCGCCTACACGCTGGGCTGCAGCGACCGCGGCATCGTGCGGCGGGTGCTGATCCCGGGCGCGGCGCCCGAGATCTGCGAGATCCTGCGCATGGTGCTGGGCTGGGCCTGGACCTACGTGATCGTGGCCGAACTGATTGGCGCCAGCAGCGGCATCGGCCACATGATCACCGACAGCCAGGCACTGCTGGCCACCGACCAGATCATCTTCGGGATCATCGTCATCGGCCTGATCGGGCTCATCAGCGACATGGGCTTCAAGTGGCTCAACCGCAGCCTGTTCCCGTGGGCCCGGTTGGGGCGATGAAAACGATGTTGACGATCCGCGGCGTCTCGCGCAGCTTTGCCGCGACGCGGGGCGGCGCGCCCACGGTGGCGCTGCAGGCCACCGACCTCGACGTCGCCGAGAACGACTTCGTCACCATCCTCGGCCCCTCGGGTTGCGGCAAGAGCACCTTGTTGCGCATCGTCGCCGGGCTCGACCAGCCAAGTTCCGGCGAGGTGTTGCTCGACGGCAATCGCATCCAGGGGCCCGGCGCTGACCGCGGCATGGTGTTCCAGAGCTACACGCTGTTCCCTTGGCTCACGGTGCTGGACAACGTCTGCTTCGGCTTGCGTGAGCGTGGCATGCCGCGCGAGCAACAGGTCGACGTGGCCCGACGCTTCCTCGGCAAGGTCGGCCTGGTCGGCTTCGAGAACCACTTTCCGAAGCAGCTTTCGGGGGGCATGCAGCAACGCACCGCGATTGCACGGGCGCTGGCCAACGGCCCGCGCATGCTGCTGATGGACGAGCCCTTCGGTGCGCTGGACCACCAGACGCGCGAGCAGATGCAGGAGCTGCTGCTGGGCATATGGGAGGGCGACGCGGTGGGCGAACGCAAGACGGTGTTGTTCGTCACCCACGACATCGACGAGGCGGTGTTCATGGGCAGCCGTGTGATCGTGATGAGCGCCCGACCGGGCCGCATCAAGCTCAACCGCGACGTGGGCTTGCCGCACCCGCGCGGTTATGCGGTGAAGACCACGCCGGCGTTCGTGGCGCTGAAGGCCGAACTCACCGAACAGGTCAGGACCGAGGTTCTGGCGGCCCAGGCTGCGATGGCATGAGTCGCAGCACTCAATCGGGCGGCGCGACGCCCGCTTCGACCAGCGCGGTGGCGGCGGCAATGTCGGGCGCGATCGGCCGGTCTTTCTCAAGGTGCGCCACGTGTTCGCGCAACTGGGCGTGAAGCGCCTCCAGCGCGGGCGATGACTGCAAGGGGCGGCGAAAGTCCAGGCCCTGCGCGGCCGTCATCCATTCGATGGCCACCACCTTGGCGGTGTTGTCCAGCATGACCAGCAGGCGCAAGGCGGCCTGGAATGCGGTCGATTGATTCTCTTCCTGCCCCGGGGTGCTCGGGGCCTCGTTGACGCTGGCCGGCTGGGCCAGGACCTTGTTCTCGGCGACCATCGCCGCGGCCGAGGCCTGGGCGATCCGAAAGCCGGTGTTGAAGTCGCTGTCCATGACCACGAACGCCGGCAGGCCGGACTGGGTCGCGTCCATCATCAAGGCGGTGCGGCGTTCGGACAGCGCGCCGATCTGGGCAATCGCCAACGCCAGGTTGTCGGCCGCAAAGGCCAGCGGGGCGTCGTGCAGATTTCCGCCCGACAGCGCCTCCAGCGTCTCCGCGAACACCAGGGGGTTGTCGGACGCGCAGTTGGCTTCGGCAAAGATCACGCTCGCGACGTGGCGCATCTGGTCCAGGCAGGCCCCCATCACCTGGGGCTGGCAGCGCAGGCAATACGGGCTCTGCCCCAGTTCGGTGTGCTTGTGCGGCAGGCGCAATTCGCTGCTGAACAGCCAGGCCCGGTAGCGGCCCGCGACTTCGCGCTGGCCGGGCTGGCCCCTGGCGGCATGGATGCGGTCATCGAACCCGGTGTCCGAGCCTTTGACCGCGTCCAGGCTCATCGCCCCGACCGCCACCGCCACATCGAAGATGCGCTCGAAGCGTTGCAGTGCATGAAGGGCCAGGGCCGTCGAAGCCTGGGTGCCGCTGATCAGGGCCAGGCCTTCCTTGGCCGCCAGTTCGAGCGGCGCGAAGCCGGCCTGCACCAGCGCCTGGCCGGCCGGCACCCGCCGCCCCTGCAAATGGGCTTCGCCGACACCGATCAACACGCCGGCGAGGTGCGCCAACGGAACCAGGTCGCCGGGGATGCCGGCCGAGCCACGTTCAGGGACCACCGGCAGGGCATCGGCGGCCAGCAAGGCCAGCAACGCATCGACGAGCTCGTCGCGAACGCCCGACAAGCCATGCGCCAGGCTGGCCGCCTTGAGCAGCAGCATCAAGCGCACGACCGGTGCCGGCAAGGCCGGGCCCACGCCGACGCCGTGAGACTGAACCAGGTTGTGTTGCATCTGCGACAGATGATCGTCGCGAATGCGCGCCGGCCCCAGCGAACCGTAGCCCGAATTGATGCCGAACACCGGTTCGTACTGCGACACCATTTCATGGACGGCGCGCACACTGGCGCCCATGCTCGATCTGGCAGCCGGCGCCAGCGTCAATCGGGCGTTGCCCGCTGCGACGAACTCCAGCAGCGACTTGTCCAGCCTTCCCGGGTTCAGCGAACGCGGCAATCCAGTCATGGTTTGAACCCTCCCGCAGCCCAATTCACTTTACAACGAGAGACCCCAAGTTCCCAGTGACTTTGGAAAGCGTCCATGCGAAGACATGCGAAGCGCGTTGCGCCAGGTCACGCCGGGGGCCTGCGACAGCTGGGTTCACCCGCCGGGCGCAGCGCGTAGGACAATCCGCGCTCGACTCTGCCCGGGCTCGCCATGCCACCACCCATCCCAAAAACGCTGTCGCGCGACCTCACCGATGCCGAGTTCGCCGAGCTCGACGACCTGCTCGCCGCCACACCCGCCCCGCTGGAGCCGGTGGACGCGGTGATGCTCGACGGCTACCTTTGCGGCGTGCTGGTGCAGCCGGTGCTGCTGGAGCCCGCGACCTGGCTGGCCCATGTGTTCGACTTCGACGGCACGCCGCTGCCCGACGACGCCGATCCGCAATGGAAGCAGCGCACCACGGCGTTGATCCTGCGGCGCCACGCGGCGCTGAACCAGGCCATGCTCGAAGACGGCTGGTTCGACCCGCTGGTGCTGGAGTTCGACGCCGACCACCCCGCGGCGGAACTCGCCGAAGGCGAGGTCGACGCCCTGGCGGGCCTGAACCCCGTGTCGCAGTCGCTGATGCCGTGGGTGGCGGGCTTCCAGCACGC
>JAYSVE010000222.1:0-2079 GCA_043718725.1 Methylibium sp. | reverse complement strand
TCGGCCTGTTGACCGCGCTGGCGCTGGCGTTTCTGGGCGGCGTGTTGCTGAACCTGATGCCCTGCGTGTTCCCGGTGTTGTCGATCAAGTTGCTGAGCCTGGCGCAGCAGGGCGCCGAGCGCCGCGGGCTGCGCCTGCATGCCGCGGCCTACAGCGCCGGCGTGGTGCTGGGTTTTGTGGCGCTGGCGGGCGCCTTGCTGGCGCTGCGCGCGGCCGGCGGCGCGGTCGGCTGGGGCTTCCAACTGCAAGAGCCTGGCGTGGTGTTCGTGCTGGCGCTGCTGTTCTTTGGTCTGGGGTTGAACCTCATCGGCGCCTTTGAAGTGGCCCACCTGCTGCCGCAGCGGCTGGCGTTGTGGCGCTCGCGGCGGCCGGCCGTCGATGCCTTCGGCTGCGGCCTGCTGGCGGTGGTGGCGGCCAGCCCCTGCACGGCGCCGTTCATGGGCGCAGCGCTGGGCTATGCGATCACGCAGCGCGCCACGCTGGCACTGGCGGTGTTTGCCATGCTCGGGCTGGGCATGGCCCTGCCGTACGCGCTGCTGGTGCTGTTGCCGGGCTGGCGTGCGCGGCTGCCGCGCCCCGGGGCCTGGATGCTGCATTTGAAGCACGCCCTGGCCTTCCCGATGTTTGCGACCGTCGTCTGGCTGGTGTGGGTGCTGGGGCAACAGGCCGGCATCGATGCCGCCGCCCTGGCGCTGCTGGCACTGGTGGGCCTGGGCTTGCTGGCGTGGGGGGCCGGTCTGCCCGGCGTGCGCGCGCTGCCAGGCGTGCCGCGCATGGCGTTCGGCGCCGCGCTGTTGGCCGGCCTGCTGTTCTGGAGTTGGCCGTCGGCGCTGCCCATCGAACCGTCGGGCCGCGCCGCGGGCACGCCTGGCGCCTTGGCCGGCGACGCTGCCGGCGGCCGCCGCGGCGCCACCGCTGGCGTCAAGCCGGCCACGGCCTGGCAAGCCTACGACGCAGCCGACCTGGCGCGACGCCTCGCCCAGGGCCAACCGGTGTTCGTCGATTTCACCGCGGCCTGGTGTGTCAGTTGCCAGGTCAACAAGCGGCTGGTGCTGCACACCGATTCGACGACTGCGGCCTTTGCGCGCTTCAACGTGGCCCTGATGCGCGCTGACTGGACCCGCCGCGACGACAACATCACCCAAGCCCTGGCGCGCCTGGGACGCAATGGCGTGCCGGTCTATGCGCTGTTCGCCCCCGGCCGCGAGCCGCTGCTGCTGCCCGAAATTCTCACCGAGCGAATCGTTCGCGATGCGCTTGCCACGTTGACCGACCCAAGGAGCTGAAATGCACCGTCACTTTGTCGTCTCCGTGCTGGCATCGACTTTGATGCTGGCCCTGGCCGCGCCCGCAACGTCGGCCACCGTCGGCGCAGCCGCGCCCGACTTCGAGTTGAAAGACGCCACCGGCAAGACCGTCAGGCTGGCCGACTTCAAAGGCAAGCACGTGGTGCTGGAGTGGACCAACCCGGGTTGCCCGTTTGTCGTCAAGCACTACGGCTCGAAAAACATGCAGGCGCTGCAGAAGGATGCCAGCGCAAAGAACGTGGTGTGGCTCAGCGTCAGCTCCACCGCCAAAGGCCACTCCGACTACCTGGACCCGGCCGCGCTGGCCGCGAAGTACAAGGAATGGGGCAGCGCGCAGAGCGCAGTGTTGATGGACGATGCCGGCGCCGTGGGGAAGGCTTACGCGGCACGCACCACGCCACACATGTACGTCATCGCCCCGAATGGAAACTTGGTCTACGCCGGCGGCATCGACGACAAACGATCCGCCGATCCCGCCGACGTGAAGGACGCGAAGAACTACGTGCGCGCCGCGCTCGGCGAGTCGATCGCCGGCAAGCCGGTCAGCACACCGACGGCGGCGCCCTATGGCTGCAGCGTGAAGTACGCGGCGGGCTGACAGCGCGCTGATGGGTTGCACGGACGGGGTGGGCTGATCGAAATATTGGCCGGAAGATCGGCGCCAGTTGAGGGCGTCGGGGGCGCCAGCCGAGGGCGTCGGGTGACCGGCTCCGTTCATGTCCCCCGAGCCGGAGTACCGGCTCTCCTCCTTTACTTCACTGCGCCGGCCACC
>JAYSVE010000221.1:0-2081 GCA_043718725.1 Methylibium sp. | reverse complement strand
CGTCGTTGTCGATCGACACCCAGGGCAGCCCGCGCAGGTCGCGCACCGCGGGGTCGCGCGGCAGCGTCGATGCTTGCAGGGCCGCGGCCTCGGCCTGTGCGGCGGGCGAGAATTCGGGCAACAGACCGCGCTCGCGCATCGCTTCACGGGCAATCCGCAGCAGGTCTTTGGACCCTGTGTCTGAAGGTTTTTGCATGCAACCATGCTACGCCTGCGCCTGCATGGGCGCGGGCGCAGGCTACATGTTGACCCGCCCCGCATAGCCCGTCATCTCCAGATAGCCGTGGCCGACGACGCGCCCGGCGGCGTCGCGCAATTCGCTGAGACCTTCCCAATAGATCGCGCCGGTGCTGGTGCGGCTGTCGAGTTCCTGGTCGTCGAGCATGGCGCTGACGGTGTACCGCCCGGCAGGCGTCTCGATGCGCCATTCGACCGGATAGAGCGCCCGTGAGGTTGCGCTGGCCCAGACCCGTCCCGGGGTCATGCGCACCGCGTCGGCGCCGAAGTTTTGTGCGGGCCCACCGAGCGCGCGAAAGCTGCCGCCGGCGTACAGACTGCTGCCATCGGCGCGGCGCAGGCGGAACGCGGTGAGGGCGCTGCCGTCGTGCAGGTTCATGCCGATCCAGTCCCAGCCCGTGGCTTGGGCGGCCAGCAGCGTGTCGCTCCATTCATGGTCGAGCCAGGCCCGGCCGCGCACCGCCTGCGCCCGGCCGGCTAGCCTGAGGGTGCCGGCCACCGTCAACTGCGGCTGGCTGTAGTAGTGGCTGGCCTGCTCGGGCAGCGGGCCTTTGCGGGAGTAGCCGTCCTGGCCTTGCAACAGCAGCGGCTGGGTGGTCGTGAACTGAAAGTCGAAGCCGAAACCGGCGCTGTCGCTGGCCCGGTCGGCGTTGATCCGCGCGCGGTAGACGCTGGCGTCGGCCGGGCCGCTGCGGCTCATGCGCCAGTCGCGCAACACCACGCCGGTGTCGCCTTGTTCCGCGCCGGCAATCCCGAAGCCGCCGCGGGCGATGCGCTGGTCGTGGCGCAGGCGGCGCTCGCCCAGGTCGGTCAACGCCGCGTGCGCAAACACCAACTGGCTGGCGGCGAAGCGGCTGGGGTGGGTGTCGGCAACCGAGGTGCGCGAGCGGAAAAAAGTGATCTGGAAGCCGTAGCGCGGCACGCCATCGGCGGCCCCGGCCACGGCGGGCTGCAGCGCACCGGTGACGTACCACCATTCGGTGCGGGTGTCCGGGTGGGCGCCGAAGTCCTGCGGGAAGACCAGGCTGCGCGGCCGCACGCCGGCGGCCCGGGAGTTGACCGCGCCGCCCAGGGTGGCCAAGCAAAACATCAGCGCGCGCCTGTGCATGCGCGGGAGCATCGCACAGCACAAGCCCGAGGGTCATTCAGGTCCGCACGCCACGGCGTCGATGCTGACCGACAATCCGATGTTGCGCAGCCGCCCGCCGTGCACCGCGCCGCCGCCCCGACATGACCGAATTTTCCATTCCCGCCGATTTTGATTTCGGCCAGCAGTTCGAACTGACCACCCTGCAACGCGCCATGGCGCTGGAGCCCGAACGCGCGGTGCTGTCGATGCATGTCGACGGCCCCCAGTTGCTGACGCGGCTGCACGGCAGCGGCTCCAGTGCCTACGAGCAGCGCATCGAGCTGCCGGTCGACCGGCGCCTGGGCCTGCGGGTGCAGGGCCATTGCAGTTGTCCGGTGGGCTTCAACTGCAAACATGTGGCGGCGGCGCTGATGGCCTTCGAGGCGCACCAGATCCGCCAGCGCAAGAACGGCGCGCCGAGGCTTGCCGGCCCGAGGGTCACGGTGGCCACACCGGCCAGCCGGGCCAGCGACACCCGGCCGGCCCTGGCGCCGAGCCCGACAGCGCCCCAGATGCCCGGCCCGCTGCTGGACTGGCTGGACGAGCTGGCCAAGGTGCCGGCCGCCGCCGCGCCGAATCCCGAAGCCGTCGATCCTGCCAAGGCACCCCTCAGGCAGCTCATGTACGTGTTGGGCGCGCTGGGCACCCAACTGCAATTGCGGATTCACCTCGGCAGCCTGCGGCGCGATGGTGAACCCGGTTCGCACCATGTCCA
>JAYSVE010000023.1:0-5630 GCA_043718725.1 Methylibium sp. | reverse complement strand
CCGCCACACCCAGACGGTTCTGCGAGGCGAACGGCACCGCCGCGATGGCCGTGTTGAGGCGCAGCATCTCGGCTGGCGTCACCGTGCCCTTGGGCTTGTTGACACCGCCGATGCCGGTCAGAAAGACGTTGAGCAGGTCGGTGCGCGGCAGGTTGGTGGGCGCCAGGAAGGCCGCATCGCCCGCCAGCGCGATGCCCAGCAATGCGGGCAGCGTGGGGTGGGTCACGTAGGTGGCGAACTGGAGGTCGTCCTTGGGTTTTGAGCCATTGAACTTGTCCTTGTCCGGCAGACCGATCACGACTTCGTTGACCAGCGGATTGCCCAGGCGCGACACCTGGGTCCAGGCGCCACCGACCACCGCGGTGGTCTGGTGGCCCTTCTTCGGCACCGGATTCAACAGCGAACCCTGGCGCAGGCTGGCCGTGGTCCAGCCGCCGACCACCGGGTCGTAGGTCGAGTCGGACGCGGGCTTGGCGGTCAGGCAATCCTTGGGCACCTCCAGCGCCAGGGTCGTGACGTTCTTGTCGTCCAGGTCACCGACCCCCGCGGCGCCGATGTTGGCCGGGTTGGTGATGAGCGCCGCCGGGGCATTGACCAGGTCGAATATCGTGCCCAGGTTGACCGCAAACGGATCTTTGCGCTGACCGACGAACACCTTGCCAGGCGCGCTGCAACCGGGAATATCGACGATGTAGACATGCTTGGCGGCGTAGGCCGCGTAGTCGGGGATGGTCTTCACGCCGATGTTGTCGACCGGCTTGTCGAAGCTGGTCGCACCGGGCGTGCCGTTCGGCGATGTGGCGGCAATCTTGAGCGCCGTCTTCGCGCCTGTGCGGCGGTCGCCGCGCACCATGTCGAGCGTGAACGTCTCGTTCAGGTTCAGCACGGCCGAGTTGCGCACCGCGGTCGAGCCGGTCAACACCCCGGCCTGGATCAGCGGGATCGCGACCATCGTGCCGCCGATGTCGAGCTCGATGCCTTTGCCGCCATTCTTGAGCGTGTTCCTGCTGCGAAACTGAAACGTGATGTCCTCCTTGGCGTCGCCGTTGTTGTCGACGTGGATCTCGTACAGTGCGTTCGCGTCGAGCGAAAAATAGTTCGGGCCGCCGTAGGCGTCCTGCAGCGGGATGTAGTTGGCGATCAGCGTGACATAGGCGCCGCGGCCGGCCTCGTAGCTGTTGAACATGTAGAAGTCGGTCGCGTCGACCTTGGGCGAGGTGGCGATGGACGGCGCCTCGCGGTGGCTCGATGCCTGAACCGATGGGGCGGTGAATGCCGCCACCGCGGCGCAGACGGCCGTCAGGGTGGGCAGCACGCGCAGGGTGTGCAGCGAAAGTATTTTCATGGCTTCTGTTCCTGGGTCTGAAGTGAGAAAGGCCGTGCCCGTGAGCGGGTCTGGCAGCGAGGAGCGACATCCCATCAACAGGACGACGCACACCCTGCACTACGCCAACCCCGCACCGGCAGATGCACGAGCATGGAAATTCGCCTCAACTGGCGGCGCCTGGCTGCTGCGAGCGGCGACGCCGCCGTCGCTGCCACTCGCTTCCTCTTGCTTCCTCTCGCTTCCGGCGGCTCCCGTTGGCCGAGCCGCCCGTGCAACACGGTCCGGCCCGGCCGAAAGCGGTCAAAGTGGCGCCACGACCGAGTCGGCGTCGTCCTGCAGCTTCGGCGTGAAGGTCGAGGTGTTCATCGCCTCCTTGTTCTCCATCGATTCGCCGGACATCTGCTTCAGCCAGCCGGCAAATACCGCCGTGCTATCGCTGGCCGCGGCCGGCACGAAATCGACCGCCGCAGCGGTCGGCGCGGCGCTGGCGTCTACCGCGCCGCCACCGCTGCCGCCGCAGGCTGCGAGCAGCGTCGCCACACCGCAGCCCATCATCAACTTGAAGGTGCTCATGGGGTGCTCCTCACTTCGCGCCGGGCGTCGGCGTGAACAGGTACGGGAACCGGGGCAGCAGCGGTATCACGGCCTGGTCGACGGCGTCGTGCAGCTTCAGCGACGTGGCTCCCAGCGGCACGTTGGCGGGCTTGCAGTCGGCCCCGAAGCCGAAGGCATTGGTGTCGCCGTTGGCCATGCACAGCCCACCCATCACCGCCACCAGCGAGACGTCGACGACGTCGTCCTTGGGACGGCGCCCATTCGGGAAGCCGGCGTTGTCGGTGCCACCCGCGAGGATGTTGCCGACAATCCCCAAGCGGTTCTGCTGCGCTTCCGGCGTCGGTGCAATCGCCGTGTTCAGGCGCAGCATTTCCGAGGGCGTGACATTGGCCGGCTGGTTCACCCCCTTGATGCCTGTCAGGAAGGTGGTGACGAGGTCGGTGCGCGGCAAATTCTTCGGCGCGATGCCCGGCAGCGCCAACGCGATTTCCAGCAAAGCCGGCAAGGTCGGGTTCGTGACGTAGTCGGCGAACTGGCCGTCGTCCTTGGGCTTGGAACCATTGAACCGGTCCTTGTCCGGCAGGCCAATCACGACCTCATTGACGAGCGGCATCCCAAGGCGCGAAACCTGGGTCCACGGGCCGGCGACGATCTCGGCGGTTTGCAGGCCCTGCTTTGGCGTGGCGTCGAGCAAGCGCGCCTGGCGCAGGCTGGCCGTGGTCCAGCCGCCAATCACCGGGTCGGAGGAATTCTTGTCCAGCAGGCAGCTCTTGTGAACTTCGAGCGCCAGCGTCGTGATGTTCGCGTCGTCGATGATGTTCGGCGCGGCGTTGATCAGCGCCGGATTCGTGATGACCGCCACCGGTGCGTTCACCAGGTCGAAGATCACGCCCAGGTTGACCGCGAACGGCTCCTTGCGCTGGCCGACGAACACCTTGCCGGGCATGCCGCAGCCCGGCACGTTGACGGTGTAGATGTGCTTGGCGGCGTAGCCGGCATAGTCGGGAATGGTCTTGGTGCCGATGTTGTCGACCGGCTTGTCGAAGGTGGCACTGCCGCCGACCGCGTTGGTGAGGCTGGTGCGTTTGTCCCAGCCATGGCGGCGGTCGCCGCGAACGATGTCGACGCTGAAACTCTCGCTCACATTGAGTGAAGGCGACTTCACATCGGTCACCTGCCCGGCCTGGATCAGCGGGATCGCGATGTTCTTGTTGCCGATCGGCAAACTCACGCTGTTCAGCTTGTTCTTGAAGCGGAACTGGAAGGTGATGTCTTCTTTGGCGTCGCCGTCGTTGTCGAGGTGGATTTCGTACAGCGCGTTCGGGTCGAGCGAAAAATAGTTCGGGCCGCCGTAGGGGGCTTGCAGCGGCAGGTAGTTGGCCAGCAGCGTCACGTAGCCGTCGCGGCCCGGCTCGTAGCTTCGAAACATGTAAAAGTCGGTCGCATCGACCTTCGGCACGGTGGTGATGAAAGGCGCCTCGCGGTGGCTGGAGGCCTGTGCAGGCGCCATCGCCAGGCCGGCGGCGGTTGCGCACAGCGCGGCCACGATGGGCCGCCATTGGGCGGGGAATATCGCTTGGGATGTCATGTTTCTCGTCCTTGTGTGAACCCATGGGCGGCCCATGTTTGCGGGGCCGAACGTCGGACACCGGTCTCGAATCGAACGGCGTCTAACAGGCACTACGCCGCGCCGCCGAAAACAGATGCAGAGGGCTGAAATTCGGCCGGGTGCCCGCAGGACGCCCGGGAACGACCCTCAGCGCAACGGCAAAACCGACTCGACGCCGCCGCGCTCCAGCCAGCGCGCGAATTCATCGCGCAGGCGCTCGCTCTCGCGCACCACGCGCGACCACACCTTGACGCGGCCGGCCACGTCGTCGTTGTAGTGCTTGAAGTCGGCCCGGTCGGGCAGCTTGTGGTTGGGCAGGCTCGCGATCCACTGCGGCGTGGGCGCCAGCAGCACGACGTTGTCGAGGTCGGAGGTGGCCCGGTGGCGGTGCTTGAGCACCTTGTCCAGCCAGCCCGGGATCACGCTGGACTGGAAGTGCGGGTACAGCACCAGGCCCGACCCGAGCGGCGCGCCGGCGAGGGACGGCGCCTCGGCATGCAGTGCGGCGTAGTCCAGGTGCAGGTGGTAGTCGGTGATGCCGCCGTCCCAGTAGGCGCCCTTCGGGGCGCCGGGAATGTCGTTGACGGCCGCCAGCAGGAACGGGATCGAACAACTCGCCAACAGGCACAGGCTCAGGTTCGCCGCGCTCAGCGCCACGCCGTGCGTGCGGTAGCCGTGCAGGAACAGCGGCAACGGGTCGCGCGGGTCGGAGAACACCACCCGTTCGAGCCAGCCGCCCATCGCCTTGCGGCTCAACGCATTGGCGGCAAACGCGCCCAGGTAGCCCAGCGGCGTGCGCACCCGGCCCTCGCGGCGCAGCAGGTGGCGCCCGCGGCTGGTGAACACATGCAGGCGAAAGCGCGCATGGCCCAGGACCTCGGCCTCGTGGCCGCCGAAGCGCTGTTGCAGCCTGGCGCCGAACACCTCGCTCACATGCAAAGTGGCGGGCGCCTTGCCCGGCCGGTGCTCGTAGACCTGGTGGATGTAGTCGTGGGCCATTTGCTCGAACCCCGCCACCGGGTCGGGCAGGCATGCGGTGGCCATGCGCCAGGCGCCGATCGAGGCCCCCAGCAAATGCACCGTGTGCCGGCTGGCGGCCAGCCAGTCGCCAAAAATGAACTGGTCCAACGGGTTCAGCACCAGCCCTTTTGGGCCGCCGGCCGCGGCCGGGATGATGCGCACATCGCGTGGCCGCAAACCATGCTCGCGCAGCGCCTTCAGTGCCCGCGGACCGGCGTGGATGGACAGTGCCTTCATGCCCTGCACTCTATCCGCCACGCGCCGCCGGCCAGCGCGAGCCCCACCCAGGCGGGTCGCCGGTCCTGGCGTCA
Organism: Methylibium sp.; assembly: GCA_043718725.1. GTDB lineage: Bacteria > Pseudomonadota > Gammaproteobacteria > Burkholderiales > Burkholderiaceae_C > LGRD01. The sequence continues at coordinate 808 of JAYSVE010000023.1, read as the reverse complement.
GGCGGCGACCGCGCCCGCAACGGTGGATCCGGCCGTCCATCGCTGGCCGGAACGACAATCATTGCTTTCGGCCGGGCCGAACCGTCGCGTTCGGACGGCCCAGCCCTCGAACTCAATCAATCGCGATGGTCGAGCCGTCGTTCCCCTTGACCATGCGGACCGATTCAATGGCCATCGAACCCGCACCGATGAAGGCGTTGGCGGCCCCCAGCGATCCGTTGGTGCCGGTGGCCGAAGTCGCCGCCGATGACCTGGCCTGGAGGTCGATCGTGTGCACGCCCGTCGAAAGATTGGGCGCGATGAAATTGAACGCATTGGCGTTCAGGGTTTTCAGGATCAGTTGCAGTTCTTCGGCGTTGGCGCAGGTCACCACACCGGCGGCGTCCGCGGTGCAGCTGAAGCCCGAGAATTTTGCCTTGAGGGTTTGAATGCGGTCGCAGAACACGACGCCGCCATTCAATCCGGACACCGTGTTGGTGGCGTCGACGCCAGTGGACGGCTGGGCATAGGTCACCGTCCCATTCGGAGCGGTCACCTTGATCCGAACGCGAATGGTGGCGCGGGCCTCGGCAGTGTCCAGGGAGCCGTTCAGGCTCCTGACGGTCGTGTCGGTCACGATGCCGCATTGCAGCGAGGCGCCGACGAACAGGTCCTTCTGATTTGCCAGCTTGATCTGCTGCCTCAGGACCGGCTTCCATCCGGTGTCGCTGGTGGCGGTGGTGCCGCAGCCCGCCGCGTCTGTGGTGTTGCACGCGGGCAATGAGATCAGTGAACTGTAGGCAAATGTCGCCTTGGCCGACGGCGTGCT
>JAYSVE010000220.1:0-2082 GCA_043718725.1 Methylibium sp. | reverse complement strand
TGCCGATCCGTGCACAGCACGCGTCGGCCAAGCCGGGTCCTCTCCAATTCGCGCCGCTTGGCAGCATCGACTTCCCAGTGCAGCGTTGGCGCTTTGTCATCTCCCTCGATCATGGTCATCACAAAGCTCGACAGATGTTCCCGAGCCAAAGCCGTCTTGACTCGATCTTCAAGACGGCTGCGCGTGATGCGACCCTTCTCGATCAGCGCCTGAAGCTTGCCCAACTCGACTTTGGCTTTGCGCAGGGCCGCGGCGATACCGCGCTTTTGTCCGGCGAGCAATTCCTGGCTTTCCACCACAACCAGCGTACGGTCCAACTCGCCCACTGCGGTTCGCACCCGAGCGGCCCGCACTTCGCTGAGCTTGCCCGACAGCGGCTTCATGGCACCGCGCTGTGCGGCTATGCGCAATGCGTGCTCTGCCGCGTTGTGGCCAAGCGGCAGCGAGATGAGGCTGTAGTAGCCGGCGGCATCGAGGTCGAGTTCCAATTGAGGGCTCCAAAACCCGCCGTCGCGCACCAGCGTTCGCTGCGCCGCCCGCTGCCGGCCCTCACCGCTGTCGAGCGCCTCGTGCAACTGCGCCAATCCGCCAAGACAGGCCGCCAGCACGCTCTGGTCCGAGGCGTTGCCGTTGTAGGTCCGATGCAGCAGCGGCACATGTCCGGTCTCGCTGACCAACACGCCAAGGCCCACCACGCGCAGGTCCCGCCTCTTGCTCTTGGCGTGACCGCGCTGGGCGAGTTCACCTGGCGTCAATGAGTCAATGTGGGTGTCAAAATTCGTCGTGTCGAACGCCAGCACGTCGGCCGAAAGCTCGAACCGCGTCACAGCCGCCTTCGAGATCGCCACCTGGGCTTGCTCCAATTGAAGCTCGCTGACCTGCTGAGCGACCCGATGAAAGGCCTGCCCTGTGAAGGCAGAACCTGGCAAGCACGACACGCGCGGCAAACTGCCATCGAGAAACTCCGCGAGATCACGCTTGGGTCCTGGCGAGCATGCCCGCTGAATGGCCACAGCCACCACCAACTCGCCCGCCGAAGGGCCATCCTTGGCACCAACCCCAACGCAGGTTCGATCAATGTGCGCGACCAGATCGAGTTGTTCGGCCACCCAGACCAATGCGCCGACATCGCCCAGCGCGCGCGCGCCCACAGTGCGCGTGGCACTCAGGTTGGCCAGAGGTGGCGGGGCGACCGGCCCCAACACGACTTGGCGCGCAACCGAGCGCCCCGCCTTCGCGTCCCACACCGACTGCGCTGCGATGCGGTAGCGACGACCGCTGACTTCTCTCTCGAATATATGCATGTTCCTTCATGTAGCATATTCGAAGTGAAATGAAAACACAAGCCCAGCATTCGCGCGGCTTGGGCGCGCGGTGAACAGAAAATGCGAGGTCAGAATTGCGAAAGTAGGGCTAGGAGCCTGTCGGGCTTGGGGCGCCGAAAGCGAAAGCCGGCCCCAGCGAGGACAGTTTTTGCCGGATTTGCAGGCCCATAGCCCAGCTATGGGTCAAAAAGCCGGTGAAAAATGGACCGCTGCGGTCGATTTGCAGCCGACGCTCCCCAAGTCCGACAGGCTCATAGCGCTGCGGGCCGGACCACCCGCCATAGCAGGTGCCGTGACGCAAGCGTTGTCGGTTACAGTTCCGCCCGTTGGCCAATCGGGCCCCGTTCTGGGCAGCCCGAGGAAGCAACGCAGTTGAGACGCCTCAAACCCGCGCCTCAGCCTCTGCGATTCGCTCAACACATTCATGTAGGAGAAAAATATGACAGGCACTTCAGCCCTGGTCCTGGCGCTCGTTTGCGGTCTGATTGCCGTGGGCTACGGCGTTTGGGCACGCGGATGGATTCTTTCGCAAGACGCCGGCAATGCGCGCATGCAGGAGATCGCCGCAGCCATTCAGACCGGCGCGGCAGCCTACCTGGCGCGCCAATACAAAACCATTGCCATCGTCGGCGTGGTGCTGGCCGTGCTGATCGGCATCTTCCTTACCGGCACCACCGCCGTCGGCTTCGTTGCCGGCGCGCTGCTGTCAGGGGCCTGCGGCTTCATCGGCATGAATGTTTCGGTGCGCGCCAACGTG
>JAYSVE010000219.1:0-2083 GCA_043718725.1 Methylibium sp. | reverse complement strand
TGTGCGCGAGCGATCAGGCGTTCGATGAAATCCCGGTCCTTCATCACGTACAACTGGAACCAGAACGGGTGGCCATCGGTGCCTTGGGCCACATCCTCGATGGAGCAGATGCTCATCGTCGACAACGTGAAGGGGATGCCGAAACGCTTGGCCGCCCGCGCAGCCAGGATTTCTCCATCGGCATGTTGCATGCCGGTCAGGCCGGTCGGCGCGATGGCCACCGGCATCGCCACGTCGATGCCCACCATCTGCGTGCGGGTGCTGCGGTTCTCCATGTTGACGGCGACGCGCTGGCGCAGCTTGATGCGCTGGAAATCAGCTTCGTTGGCGCGGTAGGTGCTCTCGGTCCACGAGCCCGAATCGGCGTAGTCGTAGAACATGCGCGGCACCCGCTTTCGGGCCAGGACACGCAGGTCCTCGGTGTTGGTGATGACGGGCATGGGATCTCCGGAATGTGGTTGGCGCGCATTGTGTCGACCGCCACGGCCGGCGCGTGCCCTTCACTCTACGGCATCGGGGCCGCGCTGCCTTTGACGCTGGGTTCCGGCGGGGGCTCATCGAACAGCGTCAGGTTGTAGTTGACCCTCGGTTCCCGAACGCGCAGCGGTGCCGCGCCGGCGGCAGGCTCGCCCAACGGCGCGAGCAGATCGGACAGCTTTGCCAGCGCCGCGGCTCGCACGCCCAGCAGGCGCAGCCGGCGGCTCAGGTCGACGCGCTTCAAGCAGGCGCCGGCGGCGCTTCGGATGGCGCGCGCATCCATGGTGTGCACCGGCAAGGTCAGGTCGCGGGTCACGGCCGAGAAGTCGTCGAATCGCAGCTTGATGCCGATGGTCTTGCTGGCGTAGCCCTTGCGCTCCAGGTCTGCGGCCAACTGGACACACAACTCGGTGAAGATCGCGCTCAGGCTCGCACGGTCCCGAACCGCGTGCAGGTCACGCTCGAAGGTCGTTTCGCGGCTGATGGATTTTGGTTCGCTGAAGGTCACCACCGGCCGGTCATCGCGGCCATGCGCGGCGGCGTGCAACCAGGCGCCGTAACTCTTGCCGAACTCCTTGACAAGGAAGGCCGGGTCGGCCGCGGCGAGCTCGCCAATGGTGTGAATCGCGAAGCCGGCGAGCTTGTGCGTCGCTTTCGGGCCAATGCCGTTGATCTTCGCGGCCGGCAGCGTCCAGACCCGGCTCGGGATGTCCGCAAGCGAGAGCAGGGTCAGGCCCCCCGGTTTGTCCAGATCGGAGCCGATCTTGGAAAGCAGCTTGTTCGGCGTCACGCCGATTGAACAGCTCAGCCCGGTGGATTCAAACACCGCGTCTTTGAGCCGCCGGCCCGCGGCGCGACCGCTGTCGGCTTGCGCGCCAGGAAAATCGGTGAGGTCGATGTAGATCTCGTCGATGCCGCGGTCCTCCACGAGGGGTGCGACGTTGCGCACGGCGGATTTGAACAGGCGCGAATAGCGGCGGTACTCATCGAAGTCCACCGGCAACAGCACCGCGTGCGGGGCCAGTTGCGCGGCCTTCATCACGCCCATGCCCGAATGCACACCCAGAGCCCGTGCCTCATAGGTGCTGGTGGTGATCACGCCTCGGCCGGCGTAGTCACGCAGCACCGAGAAGTCAAGGCCTCCGTCGGGCCGAACCAGGGGTTGATGCCGGCGTCCGCCACCAATGACCACAGGCCGGCCGCGCAACTCGGGATAACGCAGCAGTTCGACCGACGCGTAAAACGCATCCATGTCGAGGTGCGCAATCAAGCGCGACAGCGAAAGCATCGACGTCGGCGACGACGGCACCAGCGGCGCGCGACCCGATGCACAAAATCCACCCTCCGCAAGCACCAAGGGGTAAGGATTCGTCAAGGCCCACGCACCGGCCAAAAACGTTGAGGGCTGTACATCCATCCAGCATAGCTCGGGATGCGAATGGCATCAAGCTTTTGGGCGACGAATCGCCTCCAACATGCGCGCTCCACCCTCAAGTGGGTCGCGACATTTTGTGCCCTACCACATTGGGCTGCGCCTGGCAAGAGGCGGTAGCGCAAATTGCAATCCCTCGTGTTGATTGCGAATGTGCGAAAGGGCCGGATTTAC
>JAYSVE010000218.1:0-2088 GCA_043718725.1 Methylibium sp. | reverse complement strand
TGTTCAGCAGGCTGGCGAAATCGCCGCCCTCGAATTCCACGCCTTGCAGCGCGGAGGATTGGGTTTGTGCATCTGCCATGGCGCTTCTCCGTCAATGTCTTTGTGGGGTGCGTGGGTTGCTGTGCGTGATGGACGCGCGGCGGCGGCCTCAGGCCTTGGGCTCGCCGGGCTCGTCGCCGGCCTTCTTGGCGCTGGCCAGGCTGCCCAGCAGCGCCGGGTCGGCCATGACCTTGGCGAGCAGTTCCTCGGCGCCGGTCTTGCCGTCCATGTAGGTGATCAGGTTGTGGAGTTGCTCGCGCGCCACCAGCAGCTTGTTGAGGGACTCGACCTTGCGCGCCACCGCGGCGGGCGAGAAGTCGTCCATGCTGTTGAAGGTGATGTCGACGTTCAGTTCGCCCTCGCCGGTGAGCGTGTTCGGCACGCGGAAGGCGGCCCGTGGCTTCATCGACTTCATGCGGGTGTCGAAGTTGTCGACGTCGAATTCCAGCAGCTTGCGGTCGGCCACCGGTGGCAGCGGTTCGGTGGGCTTGCCCGACAGGTCGGACAGCACGCCCATCACAAACGGCAACTGGACCTTCTTCTCGGCGCCGTAAAGCTCGACGTCGTATTCGATCTGCACACGCGGTGCACGGTTGCGGGCAATGAATTTTTGACTGCTGGTGGCCATGGCGGGTCTCCTCTGGGCGGGTTCGGGACGTGGTGTGAAGGCGCTTGCCGGTGGGGTCTATTCGCCGACCGTGCCGGCGATCTTTTCAACCTGGTCGATGCCGTCGGGTGCCAGGTCGCGAATGATGTCCATGAAGCTCTTTTTCATCAGGCGCTGGGCGCGTCGGATCAGCAGCGGCGCCGGGTTGGTGGGTTCGTGGCGCTCGAGCCAGTCGCACACGCGGTCGAGCGTGCGGATCACGTCTTCGCGGCTGCCCATCGCGCCGCCAGCGCCGCTCGCGCCGGCCTGTGCCGCCGCGGGCGTGCCGTCCGCAGCGGCGGGGCCGGCTTCGGCGCCGGTGCCGCCGCCGGCCTGTTCGGCGGCGATGGTCAGGCAGCGCACCAGGCTGCGCAGCGGGCGCAGGTCCGGCGCCGCCGCGCCACCGACCTTGTCGATCAGGATGGCTTCGATGCGAGCCAGTTCGGTGCCCGCCTGCAGCATCGCGGCGAGCACGCCGGGGCTGGTGGCCTCGAAGCCCTTCAAGGCCTGCGCCACGCCGTCCTGCGACAAGGGCGCTTCGCCGGACCTCGGCTCGGCCTTGCCGAACGTGAGCTCGAGCTGACGCACCGACAACACCTGCCGGCCACTGCCCAAGGTGGCGTTGCGCAGGTCGGCCAGGCCGCATTGGCCATCGGCCAACGGCCCCAGCGCGTTCATGCGCATGGTCGAATCGATGTCGTCGGCGCTATCGCCGGGCTCCAGCTTGGGGTGGACATCCGGCCAATGGCGGTCCAGCAAACCGGCGACCAGCGCCAGGCCGCTCGAGTAGCCGGCGATGCCCTGCACGCGCGCCCCGGAGCGCGCCAGCAGCACGGCGATGCGCAGGTCGCGCGTGCGCTGTGCCAATGCGAGGGCCTGTTCGTGAACCGCGCGCCAATCGGGCTCTTCGGCCGGGATCACCTTGTCGCCGAATTGCTGTTCCGGCTTGCCGCGCGCCGCAACCTCCAGCGCGCTGAAGGCGGGGTCGTACTCCAGGTCGTCACCGCAAGGCGAACCCTCTCCCAAAGGAGCAAGGAGGTCGTCCACGGGCAGGGCGGGCATGTGAGGTCGCAGGTGACAAGGGCTGGGCTGACCTGCATTCTGAAAAGACGCACGCCGCCTCACATCTGCCGAAAGTCATTTTCCGAACACCTTGTGTCGGTTGCCGCCGCGGGCCTGCATTCCGACGGCTCCACAGCGACACAACGATCATGCCGGCGGGCGGCGCCGGGCCTGCAAAATGACCAAACCCGCTCCGCGCCGCTGCGGCCGCGACGGGTTCAGGGCATCGAACGCAGCAGCGCGTACAGCTCGCGCGGACGCACCGGCTTGAACAGGACCTGGTGGCCACTGGCATGAGCGCGTTTGACCTCGTCGGCCGAGGTGTCGCCGGTGATCAGCAC
>JAYSVE010000217.1:0-2089 GCA_043718725.1 Methylibium sp. | reverse complement strand
CGCGCGCAGATCGACGTGGCCGTGGCGGCACTCGGGCGTGCGCTCCAGGCATCGGCCCCCCAGCGCGCGCCCGGCCCACCGGTGGCCCTGGCCGCTTGACAGGGGGCCCGCGGGCCGGCCCCAACTCGGCCAAAGCTCGGCCCCAACGCGGCCCCAACTCGGCCCCAACTCGGCATCAACGCGGGCGCGACGCTGGGGTAAGCTCGCCCCCCTCATGTCGAACTGGCCCGAGATCGATCCGGAATCCGCGTTGCTGTTCGTCATCAACGGGGCCAGCGGGCAGCACGACACCAACGCCGTCGGCGCCGCCATTGAAGCCGGCTTGCAGGCGGCCGGTCGCACCGGCGAGATGCTGTTCGCGCAACCCGATGAACTGCCGCAACTGGCGCGCCGGGCGGCGGCAACGGCCAAGGCGCGGCGCTCGGCCGTGGTGGCCGTCGGCGGCGACGGCACCATCAACGCGGTGGCCCAGGCGGCGCACGCCGAAACCTGCGCGATGGGGGTGCTGCCGCAGGGCACGTTCAACTACTTCGCGCGCACCCACGGCATCCCCGCCGAGGCCGGGCCGGCCCTTCAGGTGGTGCTGGATTGCGCGCCCCTGCCGGTGCAGGTGGGGGCGGTCAACGACAGGCTGTTCCTCGTCAACGCGAGCCTGGGCCTGTACCCCGATTTGCTCGACGACCGCGAGGCCTACAAGGCGCGTTTCGGGCGCAGCCGCTGGGTCGCGCTGGCCTCGGTCGGCGCCACTCTGCTGCGCGAACGCCGGCAGTTGCGGCTGCGCATCGAGCGCGACGGCGCGCTGCGCGATGTGCGCACGCCCACGCTGTTCGTCGGCAACAACCGCCTGCAACTCGAGCAGGTCGGGGTGCACCGGGCCAGCGCGTTGCTGGCCGGGCGCATCACGGCGGTGATGCTGCGCCCCATCGGCAGCATGGCGCTGTTGTGGCTGCTGCTGCGCGGCGCCCTCGGTTCGCTGGGCGAGGCCGACGACGTCGAGAGCTTCGAGTTCGAGCGCATGGTCGTCATGCCCCGCCTGGCGCGGGGCCGCAGGTTGATGAAGGTCGCCTTCGACGGCGAAGTGAGCTGGATGCGCGCGCCGCTCGCGTTCAGCGTCTCGCCCCGGCCGCTGTACCTGCTCAAGCCGGCGCCCGACGCGGCGCCGGGCGGTCCTCAATCGGTTGCCTGATGAGCTTGCTGCTGCAGGTCTCCGACCCCCATTTCGGGACCGAGCAACCCGCGGTGCTCGAAGCGCTGGTGCGGCTGGCCGCGCACCAGCGGCCCGACCTGGTGGTGCTGTCCGGCGACATCACCCAGCGCGCGCGCGCCGCCCAGTTCCGCGCGGCGCGCGCCTTTGTCGACCGCCTCGGCGCGCCGGTGCTGGCCATCGCCGGCAACCACGACATTCCGCTGTACGCCCTCGGCGCGCGCCTGTTCCACCCGCATGCGCGGCAATGCCAGGCCTTCGGCGACATGTTGGAGCCGGTCCATTCGTCGCCCGAGTGGCTGGTGCTGTGCGTCGACACCACCCGCGCCTGGCGCCACAAGAACGGCGCGTTGTCGGCCGCGCAAATCGAGCGCGTGGCGGCGCGGCTGGCCAGCGCCAGCGCCGGGCAGTTGCGCGTGGTGGTGGTGCACCAGCCGATCGCCGTGCTGCGCCCGGAGGATGTTCCCGACCGGCTGCGCGGCCACGCCATCGCGTTGCCGCGCTGGGCCGCGGCCGGGGCCGACCTGGTGCTGGGCGGGCACATCCACCTGCCCTATGTGATGCCGCTGCGCCACCTGGTGCGGCCGGTGTGGGTGGTTCAGGCCGGCACGGCGGTGTCGGCGCGGGTGCGCCGGGGCGTGCCGAACTCGGTGAACCTGCTGCGCTGGGGCGCGCCGCACGCCGCCGCGGGCCGCTGCGTCATCGAGCAATGGGATTTCGCCGCCGCGTCACAGGCGTTTGCGCGCGCCACGCTGACCGACATCGAACCGCACCGGTCGCTGGATGTGGCCTGACAGCGCCGCCCTGGTCCGCTGGGCCACGCTGGCCGGGCAGCACGCGCTGGCGCTTTATGCGCTCGGCCTGGTCGTGGTGCTGGCCGCCGCG
>JAYSVE010000216.1:0-2094 GCA_043718725.1 Methylibium sp. | reverse complement strand
CGCTGCTGCAACAGGCGGCCGAGCTTAGCGTTCTGCTGCGCGAGGCCGCCCCGGTCATGCTCAAGGGCGCCGGCTACACCGTGCTGTTTGCGCTGGCGTCGATGATCGGCGGCCTGGTGCTGGGTTTTCCCACGGCGATCATGCGCTTGTCGCGCTGGGCGATCGTGCGCTGGCCGGCCGACCTGTATGTGAGCATCATGCGCGGCACGCCGCTGCTGGTGCAAATTTTCGTCATTTACTACGGGCTGCCGAGCATCGGAATTGAATTTACGCCCGTCACTGCCGGCGTGCTGGCGCTTTCGCTCAACTCAGGCGCCTTCCTTTCCGAGAGCCTGCGCGGGGCAATCCAGAGCATCAGCAGCGGCCAGTGGCGCGCCAGTTTCAGCCTCGGGCTTTCTTACTGGCAAACTCTGCAGCATATTGTATTGCCGCAGGCGTTGCGGGTGGCGGTGCCGTCGATGAGCAATACCTTGATCAGCCTGATCAAGGATACGTCGCTGGTGTCGGTGATCACCATGACCGAACTGATGCTCGCCACCAAAGAGGTGATTGCCACGACCTTTCGTCCCTTGCCGCTGTATATCGCGGCCGCGCTGCTGTATTGGTGCATGAGCCTGGCTTTTGAAGCTTTGCAGCGCGTGCTGGAGCGCCGTTTGAACCGCGCCCACCGTTAAATTCATTTATTCGCCGCTCGCGCTATAGCCTTCTCGACATTGCGCCCGTGCCCGTGCTAGTCTAGTCATGACTTTCGTCACTAGGCGATTACGCGCGAGGTGAAATGGAAAAGAAATTCGCTCCGACACCCCAGGCGGGTCCGATACTGCATGCGCGCACTGCGCGCCCGTGCGATCCGGTGCTCGACAGCAGCGGGGTCACGGTCGAGCGCTTGCGCTTTGAAGAAGAGCAAGCCTTCTACAACGAACTGTATCTGCTGGCGCCCGTCGGCTACCTGCTGATCGCTTTTGACGGCGCCATCTTGCAGGTCAATCTGGTCGGCGCCGACATGCTCGGCATCGAGCGCGCCGAATCACGCAAGCACCATGTTCGCTCGTTCATCCGCCCCGGCTATCTGCCCGACTTCGACCGCCTGATGGGCAACGCCCTCAATTGCGAAGAACCCCTTTCATGCATGCTGCAGATGCAGCGCCTGAACGGCGAGCGATTCCACGTGACCTTGCTGGCGAGCGCCGACTGTAGCGGCCAGGCGTGCCGCGTGGTGATCGAGCCGGCCGAAGGCAAGCTGTCGGCGCTGGAACGCAGCGAGGAGCGTTTTCGCCGCATCGTGCATAGCGCCGAGGAGGGCATCTGGGAGATCGACGCGCAGTCGCGCACCAGTTTTGTCAACCCGCGCATGGCGGCCATGCTGGGCTATGAAATCGAAGAAATGCTGGGCAAGCCGCTGGTGGAGTTCATGGATGACGAGGGCAAGGTCATGCTTGAGCATAATATCGCGCGTCGCCAGGATGGTATTTTCGAGCACCATGAATTCAAGTTCCAGCACCGCGAGGGCCATCCCGTATGGACCACGATGGCGACCAACCCGATCTTCGACGCCTGCAGCCGCTACATCGGTGCGCTGGCGCTGGTGACCGACATCACGGGCAACAAGCTCTCGACCGAACTGATCTGGCAGCAGGCCAACTTCGACGCGCTCACTGCGCTGCCCAACCGCCACATGTTTCTCGACCGGCTGCGCCATGAAACACGCAAGGCCGACCGCAACGGCGCCTTCCTGGCGCTGCTGTTCCTGGACCTGGACCACTTCAAGGAAGTCAACGACCGCCACGGCCATGCCATGGGCGACCTGGTGCTGGTTGAAGCGACGCGCCGCATTTCAAGCTGCGTGCGCGGCACCGATACGCTGGCGCGCCTGGGCGGCGACGAATTTACCGTCATCCTGCCGGGGCTTGATCATGTTGGCAGCGTCGAGCGCATCGCGCGCAACATGATTTCGATGCTGTCGCTGCCGTTTGAGCTGAATGGGGAAAAGGCTTTTCTGTCGGGTAGTATCGGCATAGCGCTGTATCCGCCCGACGCACAGGACATGAACGCGCTGGTGGAGCGTGCCGACCAGGCCATGTATGCCTCCAAGAC
>JAYSVE010000215.1:0-2094 GCA_043718725.1 Methylibium sp. | reverse complement strand
GCGGTGGGCCTGGTGTCCTACCTGCTGATCGGCTTCTGGTTCAACCGGCCGACGGCGGTGTTCGCCAACATGAAGGCGTTCCTGGTCAACCGGGTCGGGGACTTCGGTTTCATCCTGGGCATCGGCCTGGTCGTGGCCTATGCCGGCACGCTGGACTACGCCCAGGCCTTTGCGCAGGGCCCGGCGCTGGCCAAGCTCGCATTTCCGCTTCCATTGTTGGGTGGCGAGTGGATGCTGATCACGGTGATCTGCATCTGCCTGTTCATCGGCGCGATGGGCAAGAGCGCGCAGTTCCCGCTGCATGTGTGGTTGCCCGATTCAATGGAAGGCCCGACGCCGATCTCGGCGCTGATCCACGCCGCGACCATGGTGACGGCCGGCATCTTCATGGTGGCGCGCATGTCGCCGCTGTTCGAGCTGTCGGACACGGCGTTGAGCGTGGTGCTGGTCATCGGCGCCATCACCGCGCTGTTCATGGGCTTTCTGGGGATCATCCAGAACGACATCAAGCGGGTCGTCGCGTACTCCACCTTGTCGCAGTTGGGCTACATGACGGTGGCGCTGGGCGCTTCGGCCTACTCGGTAGCGGTGTTCCACCTGATGACGCACGCGTTCTTCAAGGCGCTGTTGTTCCTGGCCGCCGGCTCGGTCATCATGGGCATGCACCACGACCAGGACATCCGCAACATGGGTGGGCTGCGCAAGTACATGCCCATCACCTGGATCACCGCGTTGCTGGGGTCGCTGGCGCTGATCGGCACGCCGCTGTTCGCCGGCTTCTACTCGAAGGACAGCATCATCGAGGCGGTTCACGCCAGCCACATCGCCGGCTCGGGGTTTGCGTACTTCGCGGTGCTGGCCGGCGTGTTCGTGACGGCCTTCTATTCGTTCCGGATGTACTTCCTGGTGTTTCACGGCAAGGAGCGTTTCCACCACAAGCCGTTCCCGCCGGCCGACGATCACGCCCATGGCCACGACGAGCACGGCGCCGCGCCGCACGAGTCGCCCTGGGTCATCACCGTGCCGCTGGTGCTGCTGGCCATCCCCTCGGTGGTGACCGGTTTCATGACCATCGGCCCGATGCTGTACGGCGACCTGCTGAAGGACGCCATCGCCGTCGATGCGTTGCGCCACCCCGCGATGGCCGAGCTGGCGCGTGGGTTCCACGGCGCCTGGGCGATGGCGCTGCACGGCCTGCGCGCGCCGCCGTTCTGGCTGGCGCTGGCGGGTGTTGTGCTGGCCTATGTGTTCTACATGGTCAAGCCCGAGATTCCCGCGGCCATCCAACGCCGCTTCTCGTTCATCTACCGCCTGCTCGACAACAAGTACTACATGGACTGGATCAACGAGCACCTGCTCGCGCCCGCGGCCCGCGCGGTCGGCCAGGGCCTGTGGAAAGGCGGCGACGTGGGCTTGATCGACGGTGTGATCATCAACGCGTCGGCGCGCGGCATCGGCAACGTGGCCGCACTGACCCGGCTGCTGCAAAGCGGCTACCTGTACTGGTATGCGCTGGTGATGATCGTCGGCGTGGTCGGCCTGATGACCTGGCAGTTGTGGCCCTTCCTGGGCAACCCGTTCGGCAAATGATCGATCGGGCACGGAGAACAAGAACATGGGTTTGTTGAGTCTGGCCATCTGGCTGCCGATACTGTCGGGCGTCTTGTTGCTGGCCTTGGGGCGCGACAGCCAGGCGGCCGGCGTGCGCTGGGTCGCCCTGCTGGCCGCGGTGCTGAGCCTGGCCGTGACGCTGCCGCTCATCAGCGGCTTCGACAACGGCACGGCCGCGATGCAGTTCCAGGAGAAGCTGGCCTGGATCGAGCGCTTCAACGTCAACTACCACCTCGGCGTGGACGGCATCTCGATGTGGTTCGTGCCGCTCACCGCGTTCATCACCGTCATCGTCGTCATCTCGGCCTGGGAGGTCGTCACCGACCGCGTCAACCAGTACATGGGCGCATTCCTGATCCTGTCGGGGCTGATGGTCGGGGTGTTCTGCGCCATCGACGGCCTGCTGTTCTATGTGTTCTTCGAGGCCACGCTGATCCCGATGTACATCATCATCGGCGTCTGGGGTGGCCCGCGCCGGGTCTA
>JAYSVE010000214.1:0-2095 GCA_043718725.1 Methylibium sp. | reverse complement strand
ACGTCGTAGAGATAGCGATTGCTGCGCAGCACACGTTCGGTCTCGTCGATCAGACGCACCGACAGGGGTTCGCCACGGTTGAACAGCAGCGCGCGTTCAATCACGCCCACGCGGGTTTGAATGTGCAGCGCATTCGCCCAGCGAAACAGCAGCTTGTCTTCCTTCGGGTCTTCGGTGTCGAAGATGTTCTGGTTGCGGATGCGAATCTCGCCCACCTTCGCACCCGCCGCTTCGAGTTCAGCGAATGAAGGCAAAGATGGCACGGGCTGCTGGGCGACGCCGAGGCTCGGCCTGGCCAGGACCAGCGCAAGCACCAGGCAGCGCATGGACACGGCAGCGATGTGCCGCAACAGGTGGAGGGCGGTGGCCATCAATTCGCCCCCCGCCCCTGCAAATCAGCCACCCCAAGCCGAGAAAGCCTGATCACGCTGACTCCGCACTCGGCCAGCATCACGTCCAAACGTTCATCGCACAGCACCCTGTACTCAACCATGCGCGCCGACGCGATCGGGTCGTCCGCACCCGTGTCGTGGACTGCCGGATGGCACACCAGCAGGTCGCCGTCGGCCGCCTGCGCACACCATCGACGCCATCGCGCCAGGTAGTCGCCTGACGAGCCGTTGAAGCCGTAGACCCCGAGCAGATGGCCGTTCTGCGCGAAGCCGGCATCGCGCGCCAGCGATTGCAGCGGGCCGGCGCCCAGTGCCGCGATGACGCGCTCCTTCAACTCATCGCGGTTTGACGGCGCCGACCATCGCGCGCGGTGCGGCACGCCGGTGTGGCGAACCCACAGCTTTCGAAGGGCGTAGCGCCGAGTCAGCTCGTCAACGAGCACTTCGCGGATCACCGGCAACTGATGCACGTGCTGGTGGCCATCCACGAAGTCGGGTGCGTCGCCGATGGTGTCTTCGAAGGCATCGAACTGTCGGCGAATGTCGTTGCGTACAGTCTCGCGATCAAGTGCGCGTGCATAGGCCGCGGTGACCAGAGCGCGCAAGGGGCGCTTCATGCGGCTGCCCGACCAGGGTTCGGTGAAGGTCAGGTGCAGTCCGAAATCGACCTTGCCGCGCAGCGCCGGTACCAACACGGCCGCCGCGTCGCGCCACGACGGCGCCTCGCTCATGCAGCTGAGCGCCGAGACCCGGCCCGCGTGGCACAGCACCAGCGCGGCTTCGGTGACCCCGAGGTGCAGCCCGACATCGTCGATGCATACACCGACTCGGATCGATGGCGCGGAACGGCCGGCGTCCGTCATGGCGGCGTGCCCTTGCCCGGCGTCACCCTGAGCAGTTCGTACGCTCCGAACTGCCCGACACGCAGCACCTCCCCGCCAGCGAATGCGAGCAGCAGCGACTCTTTCGCGGCGGCCGATTCGACGGCGACGAAACCGCTGCGATGATCGAGCCGGCGCAGCAGCGCTGGTGCATCCGCCACCAACGCCGCCTGACCCTGCGCGTAAAACACGGCGGAGTACGGCCGCTGCCCCATGAAGGCCAGCGGCTCACCGGGAACACGCAGGGCCTCGTAGGCCCGCACAACGGAGCGCGCCGTGGCACGGTCGAACCTGCCGGTGCGCAGGCCCACCGTGAGCACGGTGGCGCTCGTGAACAGCGTCAGGGCCAGGCCGCCAGCGATCCAGGCATCGGTGCGCGCCGGCGCGGCGCGGCGCTCCAGCCATCCGGCGAACAGCAGTGCCACGGCGGGCAACGACGGCAGCACGTAGGTCCAAAGGATGTTGCGCGCAGCCGTGAAGAAGATCAGCGGCCACAACGCCCACAGCAGCAAATAGCGTTGCCACGCCGTGGTGTCGACATCACCACCAGCCTTGGGCGCCGCCGGGCCCTTGAAGATCACGGGCAACAGCAGCAGCCACGGCAGGGTCGCGCCCAGCGCACAGAGCCAGATGCTGCCCGGCGCCACGCGGTGCGCGTGCCCATACAGGTCCCCTGCCCAGCCGGGGGTCACGAAGCGTTGCCAGTGTTCGCCGAGCAAAAAATAGCGCAGAAACCCCGGCGTCCGCTGCTCCGCCAGCAAATACCAGGGCGCCACCAGCAACGTGGTCAGCGCGGTTCCACCGAGCCAGGGAATGCCCCGC
>JAYSVE010000213.1:0-4839 GCA_043718725.1 Methylibium sp. | reverse complement strand
CCGGGTCGAGGTTGACCAGCGCGATCGGCGTGAAGCTGGTGGGGTCGAGTTCGGTGAGTTTTTGGTGGTGCATCATCGTGATCTCGACGGTGATCATCCCGAGGGTGTAGCCGTCGGCTGCGGCCGACGCGATCGCCGAATGGCCGACCACGCCCGAGCCGCCGGTGCGGTTGACCACGTTGACCGGCTGGCCCAGGTCTTTCTCCATCAGGCTGGCGATGAAGCGCGCCACGGAGTCGGTGCCGCCGCCCGCGCCCCAGGGCACGATCAGCGTGAGCGGCCGGTTCGGGTACTGCGCAAAGGCCGAGGCCGAGGCGGTGAGGGCCAGGCCCAGCAGCGCGAGTCGAAGGAGGTGGATCAGGCGGTTCATGGTGGCTCCAGCGAAGGTTGGCGGGAGAGTCGCACCTCAACCCGGCGCGGGCAAGCCGGGGGAAACCCCTTGCGACGGGGGCCGCAGGCCAGGGGCGATCAGCTCAATGGCACCGAGGGCGCGCCGGCCGGGCTGGAAAACACCAGCACGCCGTCGTCCAGCCTGCCGAAGCGCAGCGTCAGCAGGTCGCGCAGGTAGTTCTGGTGCAGCTTCCATGGCGCCTTGGAGCCCTGCTTGGGGAACAGGTGCATCGAGCGCTGCAAATACCCGGACGAAAAATCGACCCACGGTTCTTGCGTGAGCGTCGGGTCGGTGTTGCGCGGCGTGCACTGCGCGATGCGATGGGCCCGCATGTGGTTCAACAGGCGGCACACGTATTCGCAGGTCAGGTCGCACTTGAGCGTCCACGAGGCGTTGGTGTAGCCGAACGCCACCGCGAGGTTGGGCACGTCGCTGTACATCATGCCCTTGTAGTTGATCGTGCTGGCCGGGTCGACAAGCTCGCTGTCGACGCTGACCTGCACGCCGCCCAGCACCTGCAGGTTCAACCCGGTGGCGGTGACGATCAGGTCGGCCTCGATCCGCGCGCCCGAGCGCAGCGTCAAGCCGGTCTCGGTGAAGCTGTCGATCTGGTCGGTGACCACCGACGCGCGCCCGGCCTTGATGGCCTTGAAGAAGTCGCCGTCGGGCACCAGGCACAGGCGCTGCTCCCACGGGTTGTAGCGCGGCGTGAAGTCTTTGGCGATGTCGGACTCGGGCCCGAGGTGGGCGCGCACGCCGCCCAGCAGCAGTTGCCGGGCGCGCCCCGGCTTGCGCCGGCACAGGTTGAAGAAGTACAGGCCCAGCAGAACACGCTTCCAGCGCGTGACCCCATAGGCCACACGCGCCGGCAACAGGCGCCGCAGCGCGTTGGCCTGCCTGTCCTCGGAGGGCAGCGCGACGACCCAGGTCGGCGAGCGCTGCAGCATCGTCACATGGGCGGCCGTCTGCGCCAGCGCCGGCACCAGCGTGACCGCGGTGGCGCCGCTGCCGATCACGACGACGCGCTGGCCGGCGTACCGCACGTCGTCGCCCCAATGCTGCGGATGGACGATGCGGCCCTTGAATCGCGCCATGCCGGCGAACTCGGGTGTGTAGCCCTGCGTGTAGCTGTAGTAGCCGCTGCACATGAACAGAAAGTTGCAGCTCAGGCGGATGAGCTCGTTCGCCTCGCCGCGTTCGATCTCGACTGTCCACCTTGCGTCCGGCGTGGACCACGCAACGCGCTTGACGCGGTGGCCGTAGCGGATCCTGGCCGTGATGCCCAGCTCGGTGGCGGTGTCCTGCACGTACTTGAGGATGGCCGGCCCACCGGCGATGGCCTTGGCGTTTTCCCAGGGCCGAAACGAATAGCCCAGCGTGTACATGTCCGAGTCGGAGCGCACGCCGGGGTAGCGGAACAGGTCCCAGGTGCCGCCCAGCCGATCGCGGGCTTCCAGAATGGCGTAGCGCCGGCCGGGGCAATGGGTCTGCAAGTGGCGGCCGGCGCCGATCCCGGAGAGGCCGGCGCCAACGATCAGCACGTCCAAATGTTCCATCGTCATCGCTCCGGTCGTGGCGCAGCAGGCATCGCGGGTCACTCTACAGGAAGGGCAACGCCAAGCCGAATGCGCAGGGTCGTTGGCGGGTCGACAATCGGTCCTCATGAACGAACTCGCCGGACTCTTTGAAGCTGCCGACACCGCCCGGCGCTGCCTCTGGTGCCGCGCCAGCCCGGCCTATCAGCACTACCACGACCATGAGTGGGGCATTCCGGTCGTCGACGACAGGCGCCTGTTCGAGAAGCTCTGCCTCGAAGGCTTTCAGGCCGGCCTGAGCTGGCTGACGATTCTCAACAAGCGTGAGGCGTTTCGGCGCGCCTTCGCCGAGTTCGACGCCGAACGGATGGCGCGCTTCGACGAGCGCGACGTGTCGCGCCTGCTGCTCGACGCCGGCATCGTGCGCCATCGCGGCAAGATCGAATCGACGCTCAACAATGCGCGGCGCGTGCTGGAGCTGCGCGAGGCCTTCGGCTCGCTGGCCGCCTACGCCTGGCGCTTCGAGCCCACCGCGGCGTCGCGGCCCAAGCGCATCACGCTGGCGGCGCTGCAGGGGCTGACCACCACGCCCGAGTCGGTGGCCATGTCGAAAGACCTGAAGAAACGCGGCTGGAGCTTTGTCGGCCCGACGACGGTCTACGCCTTCATGCAGGCGATGGGCCTGGTCAACGACCACGTTGAAGGCTGCCACGTGCGCGAGCCGGCCTTGCGGGCGCGCAGCGAACTGACGCCGCCAGCGCCCGGCCTGGCCTGACACGAACCAGTCGCCGGCCTTGGGTGGCGCCAAGCCCGCTGCGGCCGCGTCAGCCCGGCAGTTGGTGCCGGCGCGGCAGGCCGTCCATGTCGCCGAGTGCCTGGATCGCCTGGGCGCCGACCCAGTTGCCACGCGCCAGCGCCGCCGGCCAGGCCAGGCCTTCGAGGCGCGCGCTGATCACGCCGACCGCAAAGCCGTCGCCGGCGCCGACGGTGTCGACGACCCGCTCGACGCGGACGCCCGGCGCCGCGCCGTCTTCATGCGGGGTTCGGTAGTACGCGCCCTCGGCGCCGAGCTTGACGACCACGCACTCGGCGCCGCGCTCCAGGTAGAACGCGGCGATGTCTGGGGCCTTGTCCAGGCCGGTGAGGATGTACCCTTCGCCCAGCCCCGGCAGCACCCAGTTGGCCAGCGGCGCCAGTCGGTTGATGGCCTCGACCATCGTCTCGGCGTTGGGCCACAGGGCGGACCGCAGGTTGGGGTCGAACGACACGCTGCGGCCGGCGCTGCGCATCAGCCGCATGCTGTGCTCGATCAGCTCGCCGGCGCCGTTTGAGAGTGCCGGTGGAATGCCGGTGACGTGCAGGTGGCGCGCTCCGAGCAGACCCATCGGATCGAAGTCGTCCAGCGACAGCGCGCTCGCGGCCGAACCTTGGCGAAAGTATTCGGTCGCCGGGTCGCCGCCGTCCAGCGCGCGCGACTTGAGCATCATGCCGGTGCGGCGTCGCGGGTCGACGGCGACCATCGAGCAATCGATCCCCTCCTGCTCCATGCAGGCGCGGATGAAGTCGCCGAACGAGTCGCTGCCCAGCCGGCTGACCCAGCCGACACGGTGGCCCAGGCGCGCCAGGCCGATGGCCACATTGGTTTCGGCGCCGGCCAGGCTTCTGCTGAAGTGGCGCGCGTCGGACAGCGGGCCGGGCTCGTCGGCGATCAGCAAGACCATGCATTCGCCGATGGTGATGACGTCGAACGGGGCGTTGGTCATGGGCAGTTCTCCAGGGTGGACAAAACACCGCGCTCGTGCAGCGACAGGGTGTGCCGCGCGAGCGCATCGACAAAGCGCGCGTCGCGGCCCAGGTCGCCGAAGACCGGCGCGAAGGAACAGAAGGTTTCCATCCGGCGGCGCTCGCGCGCCGCGCCGTCGGCGATGCCCTGCGCGGCCTGCTGCGCCAGCGTGAGTTGGCGGGCCAGCGCCGGCGCCAGCGGGTCCTGGATCTCGAAGACTTGGCCGGCCTCGTCGACGCCGCGCAGCCAATGGACCCAGGCGGCGACGGCCAGCGCCAGCCGCTCGATCGATCGCCCGGCGCGCAGGCGCTCGCGCAGCGTGCCGAGCAGGCGCTGCGGCAATTTTTGCGAACCGTCCATCGCGATCTGGCGCGTCGGGTGCTGCAGCGCCGGGTTGGCAAAGCGGCGCAACAGGCGGGCGCGGTAGTCGGCCAGGTCCAGCCCCGGCATGGCCGGCAGGGTGGATTCGATTTCGTCACGCATCAGCGTGTCGATGAAGCGGCGCAGCGCGGGCTCGGCGATCGCACGGTCCACCGTGGCCAGCCCGGCCATGCCACCCAGGTAGGCGAGCGCGGAGTGGCTGGCGTTGACCATGCGCAACTTTAGCCGCTCGAAGGGCTCGGCGCGTTCGACGAAGCGCGCGCCGCCGTTGTCGCCGCCCAGCTCCCACGCCGGGCGGCCGCAAGCGAAGCGGTCTTCGATCACCCACTCGATGAAAGGCTCGGCCACCACCGGCCAGGCGTCGCGCAGCCCCAGGCGGGCGGCGATGCGCGCGCGGTCGGCGTCGGTGGTGCGCGGCACGATGCGGTCGACCATCGAGTTGGGGAAGGTGCAACGCACCGCGATCCATTCCTGCAGCGCGCCGTCCACCTGCTGTGCAAATGCCAGCACCAGGCCGCGCAGCGTGTCGCCGTTGGCGGGCAGGTTGTCGCACGACAGCAGCGTGAGCGGGCCGAGCGAGCGCTGCATGCGCCGCTGCAGGCCGCGCACCACGAAGCCCAGCGTGCCGCGCGGCGCATCGGCATGCTCCAGGTCGTGGACGATGTCGGGGTCTTGCAGGCGCAGCGCGCCGCTGGCCGGGTCGTGGTGGTAGCCCTTCTCGGTGACGCTGAGGCTGACGATGCGGGTGT
>JAYSVE010000212.1:0-4845 GCA_043718725.1 Methylibium sp. | reverse complement strand
TGAATGCCATTCGCGCCGGTGGCAAGGTCAAGGCGCGCGAGCGCATCGCGGTGCTCGCGGCGCTCAACATGGCGTTTTCGATGCCCGAGCGAGCCCCGGCCCGGCCACCGGATGCGGCCGCCAGTGCCGCCGCGCTGGACACCCTCATCCAACGCATCGACCAGGCCATCGGTGCCGACGGTCAATTGCTCTGAGCGCCGACGGGCGGCTGCGTGACGGCCGTCAACCCAGGGCGTCAAGAAACCCGCGGATGGCCCTTCGTTGACCGTGAGTTCAACAACAAGCCGGCGTAAAATCCGTCGGTCCGTCGCGTTCGCGCGAGCTTTATATTTCCTTGAACCGATGCTCTTGCGAGCAAGGGCTTGGAACATTTCCCGGCTGGCGTGATCGTCTCGCGTCAGATGAACCCAAAGCCGGGCTGACCTCGCCCACCTGAACTACCTGGGTTCAGGAATGCGGCTCGCGGTTCGTGACGGACACCCATTTCCTTTTCTCGGCCTCTCCTCGCATGCACTACTGGTTGATGAAGAGCGAGCCCAGCGAGTGTTCCATCGACGACCTCGCCAAGGCGCCCGCCAAGACGGTGCCATGGGTGGGCGTGCGCAACCATCAGGCCCGCAACTTCATGCGCGACCAGATGCAGCTCGGCGATGGCGTGTTGTTCTACCACTCCTCTTGCGCCGAACCCGGCATCGCCGGCCTGGCCGAGGTGGCGAGCGCCGCCTACCCCGACGCGACCCAGTTCGATCCGCACAGCCCCTACTTCGACCCCCGGGCCGTTTCCCGCGCCCCGCGCTGGCTGCATGTGGATGTGCGCCTGGTGCGCAAGACCGCGCTGCTCCGCCTGAGCCGCATGCGCGAGGCGGCAACACTTGCGACCATGGCCGTCTTGCGGCGTGGCAACCGGTTGTCCATCACCCCGGTGACGGCCGATGAATGGAAAGCGGTGTTGCAGATCCTGGACGCTGCGTGACGTTCGACCTCGGATCGACCTTGGTCGTCGAGCTGCTGGCGCTGGGTGGAATCGTCGGCTTTCTGGCCGGGCTGCTGGGTGTGGGGGGCGGCGCCATGCTGGTGCCGTTCATGACCCTGCTTCTGTCCTTCAAGGGCTTCCCCGAACCCTATGTTGTCAAGATGGCCATCGCCACCTCGTTGGCAACCATCTGCTTCACGTCGATTTCGTCGGTGCGCGCGCACCACCAGCGCGGTGCCGTGCGCTGGCGGCTGGTGGGGCTGCTGGCGCCGGGCATCATGCTCGGCGCGTTGGCGGGCGCACAGATTGCCAAGCGGCTGCCATCGAGCGTGCTGGCGCTGCTGTTTTCGCTTTTCATCGGTTTCTCGGCCACCCGGATGCTGGCTGGCAAAAAGCCCAAGCCGTCGCGTCAATTGCCCGAGGGCACGACCCTGTTCGCCGCCGGTGGCCTGATTGGCACGCTGTCGGCCCTGGTGGGTGCCGGCGGCGCCTTCATTGCGGTGCCGTTCATGCTGGCATGCAACCTGCCCATGATCAATGCGGTCGCCACTTCGGCCGCGCTGGGTTTTCCGATTGCGCTGGCGGGTACGGTGGGCTACATCGTCGCTGGCTGGTCGCTGCCGGACATGCCCCCCGGAACCCTGGGTTTCCTTTATGTGCCCGCATTGCTGACGCTGGCCACGGCGAGCGTCGTCACGGCACCGCTGGGCGCCTGGGCAGCGCACCGCATCAACGTCAAGCAGCTCACCCGGGTTTTTGCGGGCCTGCTGTACACGTTGGCCGCGTACATGTTTTACAAGGGGTTGAGCCTTTAGCGCCGCCGCACTTCGGTGACGCCCAATTCAGCCGGGTTCAAACTGGATGCTGGCCAAGGCGACATGGTTGCCACCACGCCGTACGGCCTCCGCGAGGGCCATGTCCGCAGCCTTGACCAAGGCCTCCTGGGTCGAGGCGGTGTGCGGAAAACTGGCCACCCCCATCGCGACGCTGAAGCGCAGGTCCTGTCCATCAAGCGCGACAATTTGAGTGGCACATTGGCGCCGCAGGCCTTCCATTCGCGAATGCGCCGTGGCCAGCCCGACACCCGAAAGAAGCACCGCAAAACGGTCTTCGTCGATGCGGCACGAAGCGTCCATGGCCCGGGTATTGCTCCTCAGCAGGCGGCCCAGGGCCTCCAGCACACGCGTGCGGCCCTCGGTGCCCCGTTCACGCACGTTCTCGGCAAGCGGGTCCAGCACGATGGCGACGAGCGCAAAGAGCCGATGCTCACGCGCGGACAAATCCACCTCGCGCCGCAGCTGATCGTCAAAATGGGCGCGCTGATAGAGGCCGACCATGTCGTCGCGGACCGACGGTGCCTGACCGGCGCGCCGCAGCGATTCGTTGGCCGCCTGCTGCTGCTCCAACTGCCCCAGCAGTGTGTGCAACTGCTCGTCGCGCTGATGGGCCCGCGTCACCTCGAACCAAACACTGACCAAGTGGCTGGGCGCAAGCGCCGCGCCGCGCGGGATCGCCATGCGTGCGACGCTGAATTCGCGCCGCTGCCCGCTCATTTCGATGCGATGCGAGACGGGCGAGGCAACGCCGCCGGCGAGCGCCGCATGATCGGCCGAACGCAGCAACCCGGCCTGGTTCGGCTCGATCAATTCGAAGTCGGTGACCCCCAACATCTCGGGCGGTTCGCGCCCGAACAATGCCGCCATGCGCGTGCTGGCATGCACGTAGCGGCCGGTTGCGATTTCCTTCACCGCGACCATGGCTTCAACACGATCCAGCAATTGCATCAACACGCCCGAGATCGCGTTGTCCGGCTCCCCCAATCTGGTGCAAAGGCGGGTCGCGGACTCAACGGGTTCGGGCAGCAAGGTTGTTTTCATTGGGCGCCTCGGACGGCAATCGGGTGGGACACGTCGGTGACGGGCCACTGACGCGTTTGAATATTGGGCGATGGGACACGACCTTGCAAGCCGATATCGGGTTTGCCGCAAGCCGCATCGCCACGACTCAGAGGACAGTGCGTGATTTTGGGCGGCATCCGGTCTGACCCGCAATGAACTTGAGCGGCGCCAGCGTCGAATTTGACGATACTCGCTCATCCTGTGGGAAGCACGCCGATGGATGCGTGAATAGTGCAAGCGCGAAGCCATGAAACACCTGAACAAACTCAACCAACTGACCGAATCGCACGGTGAATTGCGAGCCGGGCACGGCATGATCTCCGGGGTCATCGCCCTGGCGCTGGCGATCCTGTGTTTTCTGGGCGTCCTGGCCTTTCATTTCCCCGAGTATCTGACCACGCCACAACTGCGCAAGTCATACAACGTCGAGGTGATCCGCCAGTTGATGCTGGTGTCGCTGGTGCTGGCCGGGGCGATGTCGCTGTTCAACATCGTCCGCGGGCGCGCCCGCTGGCTGGCCCTGGCCGCATTCACCTTGATAGCCTTGACCCTGGCACTGGGTGGCCACAAGGTGCCGGTGAACGACTTTGCGGACAACACGCCGTACATCGGACTGGACTGGTTCATCCTGGATTTGCTGGGTTCGACGCTGATCTTCATCTTCATCGAGAAAATGTTTGCGTTGCGCAAGAGCCAGCCGGTGTTCCGCCCGGAATGGCAGACCGACTTCCACCACTTCATCGTCAACCACATGGTGGTGGGTTTTGTGCTGCTGGCCACGAATTTGCTCGTCCACAAACTCTTCGGCTGGGCCGCCAAGGACGGCATCCAGGGCTGGGTGCAGAGTCTGCCCTTCGTGGCCGCGGTGTTGCTGATCGTGCTGGTCGCGGACCTGGTGCAGTACTGGACCCACCGGGCCTACCATGAGCTGCCTTTGCTGTGGCGCCTGCATGCGGTGCATCACAGCGTCAAGAGCATGGACTGGCTGGCCGGCTCGCGCCAGCACATCGTCGAGCTGATCATCACCCGCACTCTGGTGCTGGCGCCCATCTATGTGCTGGGCTTCAGCAAGGAAGTCATCGACGCCTACATCATCATCGTCGGCTTTCAGGCGGTGTTCAACCACGCCAATGTCAGCGTCAGACTGGGGCCGCTGCGTTACGTAATCGTCACGCCCAACTTCCACCACTGGCACCACTCGCAAGACGACGATGCCATCGACAAGAACTATGCCGCGCACTTTGCCTTCATCGACCACCTGTTCGGCACCGCCGTGCGTTCCGAACGCGAATGGCCCGAGCGTTACGGTGTCCAGGGCGACTACGTGCCGAATGGTTTCTTGCGCCAGCTTGCCTTTCCGTTCCGCTGGAAAGGGTGAGCCCTACCCCCGCGGCGCATCCATCAACATGAACCTCAGCATGGCACCTCGAACGACTCATCACCACCGCGCGATGGGATGGATCTTGTTGTTCACGACGCTGCTTGGCATGGCCCTGGCGCATTCGGCGCGGGCGCAAGACGCGCCGCATAAATTGCCGACCATCGCGTTGACGGCCGGCATGCACCTGCTGCGGGTGGAGGTGGCGCAGTCGGCCGAACAGCGCGGCATCGGCCTGATGCACCGCAAGACGATGGGCGCCAACGAAGGGATGTTGTTTGTCTTCGAGCAGGCCGGGCCGCAATGCTTCTGGATGAAGAACACGCTGTTGCCGCTGTCGATTGCATTTCTCGCCGACGACGGCGCCATCGTCAACATCGAAGACATGCAGCCGCAGACGCTCGATGGCCATTGTTCGAAGAAGCCGGTGCGCTTCGTGCTGGAAATGAACCATGGCTGGTTCACCAAGCGTGGACTCAAGCCAGGCGGCAAACTGAGTGGCGCACCGTTTGGAAGTTGACGCGGCGTGCCGGTCAACCACCGAAGCCGCGGCCCGGCGGCACGCAAGTGCAGCGCAGAAAAAGGCCGATCTCAGA
>JAYSVE010000211.1:0-4853 GCA_043718725.1 Methylibium sp. | reverse complement strand
TCGGCTTGCGCGGCCGGCGCGCCATCACGTCGTCGGTCTCGGGGTCCATGCCCATGGCCAGCGCCGGGCCGGAATCGGTGATGAGGTTGATCCACAGGATTTGCGTTGCCAGCAGCGGCAGCACCAGCGCAGCGCCGCCGCCGGGGTCGGCCAGGCCAATGATGCCGGCGCCGACCACGCCCAGGAACACCATTAACACCTCGCCCATGTTCGACGACAGCAGGTAGCGCAGGAACTTCTGGATGTTGTCGAAGATGCCGCGGCCCTCGCGCACCGCCTCGACGATGGTCGCGAAGTTGTCGTCGGCCAGGATCATCCTGGCCGCCTCCTTGGTGACTTCGGTGCCGGTCACGCCCATCGCGAAGCCGATGTCGGCCGCTTTCAGCGCCGGCGCGTCGTTGACGCCGTCGCCGGTCATCGCGACGATGTTGCCGTCGGCTTGCAGCGCGGCGACGATGCGCAGCTTGTGGGCCGGTGTGACGCGCGCATAGACCGCGGTGCCACGCACCGCCGCGGCAAAGCTTGCATCGTCCAGCGCATCGATCTCGCCCCCGCTCAACGCGCCGGCACCCGCGGCGACCAGGCCCAGGTCGGCGGCGATGCGCGCCGCGGTGCGCGGGTGGTCGCCGGTGATCATGATGACGCGGATGCCGGCGCGCCGGGCCTGCGCGATTGCCGCCGCCGCTTCCGGGCGCGGCGGGTCGATGATGCCCACCGTGCCGACGAACACCAGGTCGCGTTCGAGCGCCTCGCCGGCGTTGCGGTCCTCGCCCGGACCGAGGGGGCGGTAGGCCACGGCCAGGGTGCGCAACGCGGCGTCGCTCAGCGCGTCCACATCCGCCAGCAGGCGTGCCCGCAGGCGCGCGTCGAGTGGCACGCTGTCCAGGCCCACCCGGGCGGTTGTGCAGCGCGCCAGCAGCAGGTCCGGCGCCCCCTTGGTGATGAGCACCACCGCGTCGCCATGTTCGTGGTCCAGCGCCAGCGTCGACATCATCTTGCGCTCGGACGTGAACGGGATCTCGCCGACGCGCTCGAAGCGCCGCTCGCGCCTGGCGCTCACGCCCAGCTTGCGTTCGGCCACCAGAAAGGCCGCTTCGGTGGGGTCGCCATGGATCTCCCACGCGCCGCCCGCCACTTGGCGCAGCGCGGCGTTGCTGGCCAGGCTGCCGCCGCTGAGCAACACGATCTGCTCGGCCCGCAGCGGCCCGTCCGCCAGGGCGGCGCCGTTGAAAGTCACCTCGCCGAGCGGCGCGTAGCCGACGCCGCTGACCTGGGTGGCGCCCGAGGCCGTCACCACCCGCTCGATGGTCATCTGGGCGCGCGTCAGCGTGCCGGTCTTGTCGGAGCAGATCACCGAGGCGCAGCCCAGCGTCTCCACCGACGACAACTTCTTGACGACCGCGTGCTGCCTGGCCATGCGCTGCACGCCCAGCGCCAACACCACCGACAGGATCGCCGGCAGCCCCTCGGGCACGGCCGCCACCGCCAGCGACACACCGAGCAACAGCACGGTGATGACGTCGGCCGGGCGGCGCGGGTCGGAGATCAACAAGATCGCGCCGACCACCACGATGCTGATGAGCACGACCGCGATGCCCAGCAGGCGGCCGATGCGCGCCACTTCCCTTTGCAGCGGCGTCGGCGCCTCGGCGGTGGCGTCCAGCAGGTGGGCGATTCGGCCGACCTCGGTGTCCATGCCGGTGGCGGTGACCACGGCGCGGGCCGTGCCCTGCGCCACGGCCGTGCCCTTGAACACCATGTCGCGCCGGTCGCCCAGCGGGGCCGGCCGGGGCAGGGTGGCTCGTCCTTCAGCACGGCTTCGCTCTCGCCGGTCAACGACGCCTCCTGCACCCGCAGCGAGGTGGCCACGACCAGGCGCGCGTCGGCGCCGACGGCGTCGCCCTAGGCCAGCACCAGCAGGTCGCCGCGCACCAGTTCGGCGCCGGGAATGCGCCGCAACGCGCCGTCGCGCAGCACGGCAGAGGTGGTGGCCGTCATGCGCGCCAGTGCGGCCACGGCGTCTTGCGCCTTGGCTTCCTGCAGGTAGCCGAGCAGGGCGTTGAGCACGACGATGGCGGCAATGACCAGCGCGTCCACCGGCCAGCCATGGCGGCCCTCGATCCCCCAGGCGACGAGGGCAATGGCCACCGCCGCCAGCAGCAGGTAGACCAGTGGATCGTCGAAGTGCGCGGCCAGGCGGCGCCAGGCCGGAACCGGTGGGATCGAACGCAACTCGTTCGCGCCGTTGGCCGCAAGCCGGCGCGCCGCTTCCGGCGACGCCAGGCCCTGGGCCAGGTCCGCGCCCATCCGCCTGGCGACGTCGGTGACGTCGATCACCGACGGGTCGGGCGCGTCGCCTGCGCTCGTCATGAGGCGGTTGGCATGGGCGATTGAATCAGGAGATGCTGGCCAGCAGAACGGCCTGCAACACCCAGCACCGATCCGCGTCGGCGGGTCGGTCGCCGCCCAGCACCACGGCGAGGCGGGCGGTCGGGTGCGTCGGCGTGGCGATGCCATCGAACACCGGCACGCCGGCGGCGTCGCCCATTTGTTGGACCAGCGCCGGGGCCATCCCCTGGCACTCGACCGCGTCGTACAACCGGCCCAGCAAACGCGCGGTGTTCTCCACTTGCTGCGGCGTGCTCAACTCCGACAGGCTGGGGCGGATGTGGGCGACATGGGCGCCCAGCGTCACCGCGGCGCGCCGGAACAGCGCGGCATCGGCGTCGTCGAACTCGCACAACAAGCCGAGGTTCTTGCCGCGCAACAGGGCCTGCGTCGTGCCGGCCTGAGCGGCATCACGCAGCATGCGGGCGTTGACCAGGACGTTGTCGGCGTCCGCTGGCGACAACGGCTCGAAAACCAGCAAGTTGTGATGGTTCAGGTTGAGAAGCATGGGCGCGGCCCGAGTCAAACGCAGACCTCTTGGTGCGAGAAGCCTAGCGAGGACGGCAGCGTCGGCCTTGACAGGCGTCAAAGACGACCCCGCCCTGGCGCGCCGATACACGCCGGACACAAAGGGTTCACGCTCCGTTGCGAAACAAGCCCGTGCATTGACACGGCGTTGTCGGGCGACTTTTAAAGTTGATTTCATCGAGTCGCCGTGCAACCCCAGGAGTCCATCATGCTGAACCCCGCTAGCTCCGATCTCGCCCCCGTTGCCGCTGTGGCACGCACCCCGCCGGCCGCCGCCCAGCCGGCCCTGCGGGTCGACACCGGCACCGATCAGGCGACCGGTCGATCGATCGCCGCCACGCTGAGGTTGCTGCAAGACCAACTCGATCCGCCGCGCCGCCTGGTGCGCCCCGGCGACGTGATCTACCAGGCCGGTGAGCGCTTTTGCAACCTGTACATCCTCAACGCCGGTTTCACCAAGATCGTCAACCTGTCCTGCGACGGGCGCGAACAGGTCGTGGGCCTCAAGTTCCGCGGCGACTGGCTGGGCTTCGACGGCATCGCCCACGGCCGCTATTCGTGCGATGCGATCGCGATGGACATCGGCGAGGTCTGGCTGATCCGCTACGACGCGCTGGTGGCGGCCTGCGCCGGCCAGACGGCCCTGCTGACATTGCTGCACGAAGCGATGAGCCGCGAAATCGGCCGTGACCGGGATTCGCTGATGTCGGTCTGCACCTTGCCGGCCGACGCCCGGGTGGCCGACTTTCTGCGCTACTGGGCCGAGTCGCTGTCCAATCGTGGCCTGCGCACCGACCAGATCACGCTGCGCATGACGCGCGCCGAGATCGGCAACTACCTGGGCATGACGCTGGAGACGGTGAGCCGGGCGTTGTCGAAGCTGGCGCGCGAAAAGGTCATCAACTTCGTCGACAAGGGCCGGCGCGATCTGCGCATCCCCGATGTCGACGCGCTGTCGGCCTTTGTGCAGCGTTGCCTGGCGCCGGTGCCCACCTTGCAGTGAGTGGCCTGCGCCGGCTCGGTGAACCCGCCTTGTGAATGCCGCCGACCACGACCCGCACCACGAACCGCGAAACTTCGGCGACCGCTGCGCCTACGCCTTCGCGCGGTGCCTGCGCTCGGTGGCCGACCTGTTTTTCGCCAAGCGCTATGGCCACCGCGCCATCGTGCTGGAGACGGTCGCCGCCGTGCCCGGCATGGTGGGCGCTACGCTGACGCACCTGCGCTGCCTGCGTCGCCTTGAAGGCGACAGTGGCTGGATACGCACGCTGATGGACGAGGCCGAAAACGAACGCATGCACCTGATGACGTTCATCGAGATCGCCCGGCCCACCTGGGCCGAACGCATGCTGGTGCTGCTGGCGCAGGGGATTTTCTACAACGCCTACTTCGTGCTGTACCTGGTGTCGCCCCGGGTGGCCCACCGCGTGGTCGGCTACTTCGAGGAAGAGGCGGTGCGCAGCTACACCCACTACCTTGGGCTGATCGACTCCGGCGCGCACGCCAACGTGCCGGCGCCCCGGGTCGCCAGAACCTACTGGAAGCTGGCCGACGATGCGCGCCTGCGCGACGTGGTGCTGGCCGTGCGCGCCGACGAGGCCCGCCACCGCGACGTGAACCACGCCTTCGCGAGCGAACTGCAGGCCGCTGTCGGCACGGCCGGGCGGCCCGGCAACAAGGCCTGAAGAACGCTCAACACTCCCGGCCTTCGGCCAAAGCGAAAATCAGGCCAAACTGTTGGCCAGTTTCGGCTTCGCCATCCTGGCGGGCACCGGCATGATTTTCGCGGTGCTGGTGCTGCTGTTTCTCAGCCTCTTCAAGCCGGTGACCATCCTGGCGGCGCTGCTGCTTTCGCTCTCGGCGCCTTCCTCTGGCTGCTGGTCGGCGGCTCTGAACTGGGCCTGCCGGCGCTGATCGGCATCCTGATGCTGATGGGG
>JAYSVE010000022.1:0-5630 GCA_043718725.1 Methylibium sp. | reverse complement strand
GGAGCGGGTGGGTGGGCGCATCGCGATCGGCAGCCACATTCGCGACATTCAGAGCGTCTTCCGGCGCATCTTCAATGCCAAGGACATGGACACCGACGGCCGCCAGTTCGACCACCTGTTCGAGGACGACGAGCGCTTTCGCATCGGCGCGCTCGAAGGCCGCGTCCTGCACACGCCCGGCCACACGCCGGCCTGCTTGACCTATGTGATCGGCAGTGACGCCTTCGTCGGTGACACGCTGTTCATGCCCGACTACGGTTCGGCGCGCTGCGACTTCCCCGGCGGTGACGCGCGCACGCTGTTCCGCTCGATCCGCCGGGTGCTGGCGCTGCCGGACGACACGCGGCTGCACCTGTGCCACGACTACTTGCCGGGCGGGCGAGCCGCCCAATGGGAAACCAGCGTCGCCGAGCAGCGCGCCGCCAACATCCATGTGCGCGACGGCATCGGTGAGGACGATTTCGTCGCGATGCGCACTGCGCGCGACAAGACCCTGGGCATGCCCACCTTGCTGCTGCCATCGGTGCAGGTCAATGCGCGCGCCGGCCACTTCCCGCCGCCGGAAGACAACGGCACGCGCTACCTCAAGATTCCGCTGAACGCCCTATGAACGCCCTATGAGCGCCCCAAGGCCGGCCGAGCCGGCCGTCCCCCGCGGGGATTTGAGTAGCCCGGCAGAGCCGGATCGACTCAAGAGCCGCGCCGCGGCACGCTCCGGCGCGGCCGCGCGCTGGTCGGGCTACCCGCGCGCGGCGCTGTCCGACGACCTGGTGGCGGCCCTCATCGTCACCGTCCTGCTGGTGCCGCAGAGCCTGGCCTATGCGCTGTTGGCCGGCCTGCCGCCGGTGGTCGGGGTGATGGCCAGCCTGCTGCCGATCGTGGCCTACGCCGCGTTCGGGTCGAGCACCACGCTGGCGGTCGGGCCGGTCGCGGTGCTGGCCATGATGACGGCGCAGGCGGTGCTGCCCGTGGCCCAGGCGCAAGGCGTCAGCGCGCATCTCGCGGCGATGGTGCTGGCGCTGGAGATCGCCATCGTCTTGCTGGCCGCCGCGCTGCTGCGCCTGGATGTGTTCGCGGCGCTGCTCAGTGCGCCGGTGCTGCACGGCTTCATCACCGGCGCGGCGATCGTCATCGCGATCGGCCAGGTGCCGCAGTTGCTGGGCGTCGCGAGCCACGGCAACACGCTGACCGAGTTGGTGTCGGCGTTGTCCAGGGCGGAGTCGGTGCTGCCGCATGCCGGCACGGCCGCGATCGGTCTGGCGGCGCTGTTCGCGCTGTGGGCCATCCGCCGATTCGGGGCAAGGGCGGCGGCGGCGCTGGGCGTGCCGGCGCGGGCGGCGCAATTGGGCGTGCGCATGGCGCCGATGCTGGTGGTGGCGGCGGCGATCGCGTGGATTGCGCGCTCCCCCGCGGGCGCCCAGGGTGTCGCGTTGGCGGGCCGCATCGACCTGGTGGAAGGACTGTCGTTCCCGATGCTGTGGCAGGCACCGGCCGCGTTGTGGCTGGCGCTGCTGGGCCCGGCCGCGCTGCTGGGCCTGGTCGCCTATGTCGAAAGCCTGGCCGTGGCCGAGGCCCTGGGCGCGCGGCGCGGCGAGAAGGTGCTACCGCGCCGCGAACTGTTCGCCCTGGCGGCGGCCAACGCGGCGGCCAGCGTCTCGGGCGGCATGCCGGTCACCGGCGGCTTCGCGCGCAGCATCGTCAACTTCGACGCCGGTGCGCGCACCCGAATGGCCGGGGTCTGGACCGCGTTGTTCCTGGCGCTTGCGGTGCTGGCGCTGGGTGATGTGCTGCGCTTCCTGCCCAAGGCGGTGCTGGCGGCCACCATCGTGATCGCCGTGCTGTCGCTCGTGGACCTCAAACCCTTCGGCCAGGCCTGGCGCTATTCGCGCCTGGAGTTCGGCCTGATGCTGCTGGTGACCGCCCTGACGGTGCTGGTCGGCGTCGAAGAGGCGTTGCTCGCCGGTGTGCTGGTGGCCGCCGGGCTGCTGCTGCAACGCACAGCGCGCCCGCATTGGGCCGAGGTCGGGCGCATCCCCGGCACCGAGGTGTTTCGCAACGTCAAGCGCTTCGAGGTCGAGACCGTGCCGGGCGTGCTGGCGGTTCGCATCGACGAGAGCCTGCTGTTCACCAACTCGCGCTGGCTGGCCGAAACGCTGGGCGCCGCGCCGGCGCAGCGGCCGGACCTGCGCCACGTGGTGCTGATGATGTCCGGCGTCAACGACATCGACTTCACCGGGCTCGAGGGCCTGGTCCATCTGGCGCGCGAACTGAAGGCGCAACACGTCGACCTGCACCTGTCCGAACTGAAAGGGCCGGTCAGCGATCGCCTGCAGGCCGCCGGCCTGGGCGACTGGCTGACCGGCCAGGTGTTCCGCACCCAGCACGACGCGCAGGTGGCGCTCGCCGCGGCCAGCGCGCTGTTGCCCAAGGCCTGATCGAGACGCTACGCCGGGGCTTGCAGGCTGCGGTGAATCCGGCGGGTGGTGCGCCACACGGCCCATACCACCAGCGGAATCAAGCCGCCGACCGCCACCTCCGGGTTCAGCGGCAGGCCGGCGGCCTTGGCCGCCTTGGCCACGTAGAGCAGCAGGCTCACCACGTAGTACGAGATCGCCGCGATCGACAGGCCTTCGACCGTGCTCTGCAAACGCAGTTGCAACTCCTGGCCGCGGGTGAGCTTGGCCAGCAACTGCAGGTTCTGCGCC
The DNA here is from genome assembly GCA_043718725.1 of Methylibium sp. Taxonomy (GTDB): domain Bacteria; phylum Pseudomonadota; class Gammaproteobacteria; order Burkholderiales; family Burkholderiaceae_C; genus LGRD01. The sequence goes on along the minus strand of JAYSVE010000022.1, from coordinate 2,925 downwards.
TCCCGGGCAATGTCCACCCGCGTGCGCAGCAGCGCCCCGGCGCGCTCGATGCGTTGCGACAGCGAGGCCAGCCGTTGTGCGGTGGCGGCCACCGTGGCGATGGCCGGCGACAGCCGGCGTTGCATGAACTCGCCGATCGTCTGGGTGCCGGCGATGGGTTGCTCGCGCAACTCGCTGATGCGCTGGCGCACGATGGCGTCATAGGCCTGCGTGGCCGAGAAGCGATAACCATGCTCGGCGGTCGCGCGCTCGACCCGCGCCGCCAGTGCGATCAACGTGTCGAGCAGCGCCTGGTCGGACGATTGCGCGTCCTCCAGGCTCGCCGTGATGCGGGCCAGCACCGCCTCGGCCTCTTGCAGCATCGGCGCCAGCGCCTTGGCCACGGGCAGCCCGCGCAACGCCATCAGCCGGTAGGTTTCAATCTCCAGCAGGCGCTGGCTGATGCGGCCGGCGCGGGTCGGGCTGGTGTGGGGCGGGGTGACCACGAGCATCCGTTCGAAGCCGCTCGCGAGCAGGCGGAAGTCGGTGAAGGCGTAGGCCTCGCCGCTGCGCCCGAGTTGCGACGCGGCCAGCGAGTCTTCACCGAACCAGCGGCGCCCGGCCGCGAGCGCGGCCTGCGGGTCGGCAAGGTCGGCGCCGGCCAGCGCCAGCTTGATGGCGGCCACCGTGTGGCCGGGGATGGCGCGCAGCCAATCGGCGTCGACCGCCAGGCTCGACAGCAGCTCGGGTTCGGCGGCGCCGGGCAGGGCGCGTTCGGTCAGGGGCTGCACGATCGAGTAGCGCGTGAATTCGCTGTGGCGCTCCCACTTCAAGGTGTGGCCGGCCAGCCGCAGGCGCACGAAGTTGTCGCGCAGGTCCTCCACCCGCAGCCCGTCCTGGCCGCTCAGGCGCCGCAGGTGCGCGCATTCGGCCTCGCGCGTCACGCCCTCGTTGAGCACGGCCACATAGACCACCAGCGCCGGCAGGCGGATGCGGGCCGGCGGGCGCGCATGCACCTCGTTGTGCAACACCGCGCGCAAGGCATCGTCGGGCGGCAGCAAGCCGGCTGCGCCGGGTCGGTCGAGAGCGTCGGCCATCGGGGGGTTCTCGTCGGGAAGGCAATGGAGTGGCAGTGTGCCGCCATTGCCGGGGAGCGGGACACCATGGTAGCCATCGCTGACAGCGGGCGATCAGGCGCTGGTCTGGGGGCCTGTGGGCGGTCTCGTGCCCGGGCCGGGATGGATCGCTGGCGGGGCTTTCGCGCGGCGCGCTGCGGGTTTGCCCGGGTGGAATTGATTTCGATCCCTCGTAATATTAGCGTACACCAATATCCTGATACACAAGTTGAAGGCTTGTGCGATCTGGAGCCGGGGTTTCGGTGGCGGTGGCGGTGGCGGTGGACCCAGGCCTTGCGGGGTGGTGCCGTCCCGGCCCAGGTCCTGCGGATTGACATGATTCAAGGAGAGCCGGTGGACGCGCACAACATCGTTCCGGGGCGCCTGATCAAGGCGCCCGAGAACTTCCTCGATCCGGCCGGTGTGCGCCAGGTGTTCGCGCAAGCCAGGCAGGGTCGACGCGACTTCATCCGCAGCGCCTTCGCCGCCGCCGGCGCGGCCGCTTCGGCACCGCTCGCGCTGGCCACCGGCAACCCGGTGCCGCAGGCCGGTGGCGACGCCAACATCCTCGCGCTGCCCGAGCACAGCAAGGGCCTGGGCCAGCCGGTCGCGACCGACGGCTACGGCAAGCCGTCGAAGTATGAAACCAACGTCCAGCGTCGCCGCAGCCCGGGCCTGACGCAGACCACCCAGTCGTCGGTGTCGTTCGCGCCGCTGCAGTCGCTGTTCGGCATCGTCACGCCCAGCGGCCTGCATTTCGAGCGCCACCACCAGGGCTGGTGGGACATCGACCCGTCCAAACACCGCCTGATGCTCAACGGCTCGGACGCCCGGATCATGCGCAAGCCCATGGTCTTCACGATGGACGAGCTGATGCGCCTGCCGTCGGTGAGCCGCTTTCACTTCATCGAGTGCGGCGCCAACACCGGCATGGAATGGGGCAACGTGGCGGTGCCGACCTGCCAGTACAGCCACGGCATGCTCAGTTGCAGCGAGTTCACCGGCGTGCCGCTGAAGCTGTTGTTCGACATGGCGGGCGTGGACTACAGGCGCGCCCGCTACGTGCTCGGCGAGGGCGCCGACGGGTCGTCGATGACACGCACCGTGCCGATGGAGCTGGTCGAGAGCGGCGAGGTGTTCGTCGCCTACGGCCAGAACGGCGAGATGCTGCGGCCGGAGCAGGGCTACCCGCTGCGCCTGGTCGTGCCCGGTGTGCAGGGCGTGAGCTGGGTCAAGTACCTGCGTCGCATCGAGGTCGGCGACCAGCCGTACGGCACCAAGGACGAGGCGATCCACTACATGGACCTGATGCCCGGCGGTCTGCACCGCCAGTACAGCAGCACCCAGGAATGCAAGAGCGTGGTCACCACGCCGTCGGGCGGCCAGGTGCTGCTCGACAAGGGCTTCTACAACATCAGCGGCCTGGCCTGGTCGGGCCGGGGCAAGGTCAAACGCGTCGATGTCTCGGTGGACGGCGGCCAAAACTGGCGCACGGCTCGGCTCGAGGGGCAGGTCATGCCCAAGTGCCTGACGCGTTTCAACCTCGACTGGGTCTGGGACGGCAAACCGGCCCTGGTGCAGAGCCGGGCGACCGACGCCACCGGCTATGTGCAGCCCACCTACAAACAATTGCGCGCGGTGCGTGGCTCGCGGTCGATCTATCACAACCACGCGGTGCAGACCTGGTTGGTGCAGGACAGCGGCGAGGTGAAGAATGTTCAGTTGTCGTGACGTCGCGCTGGTCCTGGCGTTGTTGGTCGCCGGCGCGGCGCAAGCGCAGCCGACCGGGTACCCCGGCGTCGGCCGCGTGGCAACCGCCAAGGAACTGGCG
>JAYSVE010000210.1:0-2107 GCA_043718725.1 Methylibium sp. | reverse complement strand
TGCGCAGCGAACGCGAGAGCTTGAAATCATCGACCACCAGCACCATGCGCGGGTCGGGCGACCACCACAGCACCGGCTGCTCGCCGCTGTACCAGGGGTACACCCCCCTTGAATAGGCCTCGGTGAGGCGCCGCGGCGACAGCTCGCCGCCGGCGGCCAGCAGGCCGGGCGCGTCCGAGCCCGGCGGCAGCGCGGTGCGGGTGTCGGGCAGCGGCTCCGCGGGGTGGCGCAACCAGTGGACCACGGCGGATCAGCGCGCCGGCACCGGGGTCGGCAGAGGCGGATCGAAGCTGGCCATGGGGACTCCTGGGTGGGTGTGGGACGCGGGATGCGGGATGCGCCGCATGGTAAACGCTGGCGACGCGCAAGTGGGGCGGTGGCAGCGGCCAGCGCCGCCTGCGCACGTGACGGGTTGCGTCACCCGCGGGCACCTCAACCGTGGCACATTGCGGGTCCCGCCGGCCCCTTGCGTTGAGGTCGGCACGGACCCACCAAAACCACTTGCGCCAGCCTCCATGAGCCGCCGGGCCGTTCCCAAGGCGAATACCGCAGTGCGCAGCACGGAGGTTTCCTGATGACCCAGTCGCCCGACCCGCCCGAGCTCATCGCCGGCGGCGGCCTGCTGCACCGGCGCGTCTTGCTGCGCCGCGGGCTGGTGCTGGCCACGGCATCGGCGGGCATGGGTCGCGCCACCCACAGCGCCGCCGCCGATGCCGCACCGGCCCTCACCTTGCCCGCCTGGATGCGCACGCCGGGACAACCGTTCAGCGGCTACGGCCAGCCCTCGCGCCATGAAGCGGGCACGGTGCGGCGCATCGGCGCCAACCGCACGGTGGCCGGCAATGGCGTGTCATGGACACCGCTGGAAGACCTGGAAGGCATGCTCACCCCGACCGGCCTGCATTTCGAGCGCCACCACAACGGCGTGCCCAACATCGACCCGGCGCTGCACCAACTGCTGATCCACGGCATGGTCAAACAGCCGCTGACCTTCGGTGTGCAAGACCTGCTGCGCTATCCGATGCGCTCGCAGCTGATCTTCATCGAGTGCGGTGGCAACAGCAATGCCGGGTGGCATTCGCAGGCCATCCAGCGGCCGGTGGGCTCGTTCCACGGCATGGTGTCGTGCAGCGAGTGGACCGGCGTGCCGGTGTCGGTGTTGCTGGCCGAGGCCGGCGTCGATGCCAGCGCGAGTTGGGTCGTCGCCGAGGGCGCCGATGCGATCGCGATGAACGTGAGCCTGCCGCTGTCCAAGCTGCAAGACGATTGCATCGTCGCGCTGTACCAGAACGGCGAGCGGCTGCGCCCCGAACACGGCTACCCGATGCGTTTGGTGGCGCCGGGCTGGGAAGGGGTTCTCAACGTCAAGTGGCTGCGCCGCCTGCAATTGGCCGACCGGCCGGTGATGGCGCGCAACGAAACCGCCAAGTACACCGAGCTGCAGCCCGACGGCCGCGCGCGCCAGTTCACCTTCGTGATGCAGGCCAAATCGATGATCACCTCGCCCTCGCATGGCCAGCGCCTGAGCGGCGCGGATGTCTACGAGATTCGCGGCCTGGCGTGGAGCGGGCACGGCCGGGTCAGCCAGGTCGAGGTTTCGGCCGATGGCGGCAAGACCTGGGCTCTGGCGGCCCTGCAGGCACCGGTGTTGCCGCGCTGCCTGACGCGCTTTCGCGCCGCCTGGCGCTGGGACGGCCGCAGCGCGATCCTGAAAAGCCGCGTCACCGACGAGACCGGCTACGTCCAGCCCGAGCGCAGCGTGTTGGTCCAGCAGCGCGGCAGCAACGGCTACTTCCACTACAACGCCATCGTCGCCTGGGCGGTCGATGCCGACGGCGACGTGCGCCATGTCTATGCGTGATCGCGCCATGCGCGCTGTGCGGCGCCGCTCGGCAGGCCGCGCCACATGGCCCAGCGTGCGCATCGCCTGTGCGCTGGTGCTTTGCCTGGCGGCGGCCGGCGCCGGCGCAGCCGATGCCGGCGCCCCCAGGCTGGGCCGGCCCGTGACGCCGCAAGAGGCCGCGCGCTGGGACTTGAGCGTGTTCCCCGACGGGCGCGGCCTGCCCGAGGGCCGGGGCACTGCGGTCGAAGGCGCGCCGCTGTTCGC
>JAYSVE010000209.1:0-11804 GCA_043718725.1 Methylibium sp. | reverse complement strand
CCGCCTCGGCCGGGTGCTGCTGGGCGTCGCGCTGGCCACCTTGGCCACGCTGCTGCTGGTGCTTTGGTCGCCGGCCCATGCCGACGACGCCGACGCGCTGAAGACGCAAAGCCCGTACTTCCTGGTCAACAGCGCCGAGCCCGGCATGGACCGGCTGCCGCTCAAGGCGACCCGGGTCGACGTGCGCATCAAAGGGGTGATCGCCGATGTGACCGTGACCCAGCATTACCGCAATGAAGGCCAGCGCGCCATCGAGGCGCGCTACGTCTTTGCGGGCTCCACCCAGGCGGCGGTGTACGCGATGAACGTGCGCCTGGGCGAGCGTTTGCTCACCGCGCGCATCCAGGAAAAGCAGCAGGCGCGCATCGAATACGACGCGGCCAAGAAAGAGGGCAAGACCAGCGCCCTGCTGGAGCAGCACCGGCCCAACGTGTTCGAGATGAACGTGGCCAACATCCTGCCCGGCGACGACGTTGCGGTGGAGTTGCACTACACCGAACTGTTGACGCCCACCGACGCGCAATACGGTTTTGTCTTTCCCACCGTCGTCGGCCCGCGCTACAACTCGCCGCAAGGCGCGGCGGTGAACGAGAAGTGGATCGCCGCGCCCTTTCTCAAAAGCGCTGAACTCAGGAACGCTGATCTCAAGAGCGCTGAATCCTCGGCCACGGCGTTCGAGATCAAGGTGACACTGGACGCGCCGGTGGCGCTGAAGGAAGTCACCTCGCCGTCGCACGACATCCGCGTCGACGGGGTCGACACGCGCCACGCCAGCGTCGCGCTGGCAGGGGGCCACACGCCGGCCAACAACCGCGACTTCATCCTCCACTACCGCCTGGCCGGCAGCCGCATCGAGTCGGGATTGATGCTGTTCCGCGGCTCTGATTCCAAGGGCAGTGAAAACTTTTTCCTGGCGATGGTCGAGCCGCCCAAGGCGGTCCCGGTGGCGCAGATCAACCCGCGCGAGTACATCTTCGTGGTCGACATCTCCGGCTCGATGCACGGCTTTCCGCTGGAGACCTCGAAGGCGCTGCTGCAAAACCTGATCGGCAACCTGCGCCCCAGCGACACCTTCAACGTGATGCTGTTCTCCGGCAGCAACCGGATGCTGTCGCCGGCCTCGGTGCCGGCCACGCGCGCCAACATCGAGCAGGCGCTGGCGACGATCCGGCAAATGGGCGGCGGCGGCAGCACCGAGATCGTGCCGGCACTCAAGCGGATCGCGGCCTTGCCGAAGGCGCCGGACGTGTCACGCAGCGTGATCGTGGTGACCGACGGCTACGTGAGCGTCGAGGCCGAGGTCTTTGCGCTCATCGCCAAGAACCTGAACCAGAGCAACGTGTTTGCGTTCGGCATCGGCAGCAGCGTCAACCGGCACCTGATCGAAGGCATCGCCCGCGCCGGGCAGGGCGAGGCCTTTGTCGTCACCCGGCCCGATCAGGCCGCGGCGCAGGCCGAACGGCTGCGCAGGATGATCGATGCGCCGGTGCTGACGCAGGTGAAGGCGCGCTTCGAAGGCCTTGACGTCTACGACGTGCTGCCGGCGCAATTGCCCGACGTGTTGGCGGGCCGGCCGGTGGTGCTGTTCGGCAAGTGGCGGGGCGAGCCGGGCGTTCCGGCGAACGGCAAACTGGTGATCGAGGGCCGCAGCGCACAAGGTGCCTACGCGAGCGAAGTGTCGGCCGGCGGCACCGAGGACAACGGCGCCAGCGCCTTGCGCCACCTGTGGGCGCGCCAACGCATCGCGCTGCTGTCCGACCAGGAGGCGCTGGTGGGCGGGCTGGAGCAGAAGCCGGCCATCACCGAGCTGGGCTTGACCTACGGGCTGCTGACGCAATACACCAGCTTCATCGCGGTCGACCGGGTGGTGCGCAACCCCAACCCGGCGCAGGCCGGCACGGTGAACCAGCCGCCGCCATTGCCGCAGGGCGTGAGTCCGCTGGCCATCGGCGCCGAGGTGCCCAGCACGCCGGAGCCGAGCGCCTGGCTCGCGCTGCTGGTCGTGCTGGGCATCGTCGTCGGCACCTGGCTGTCGCGCCGGCGTGATTGAGAAGGCGCGGTTCATGAACGACGCGATCGCGACCTCCCTGGCCGGGCGCTGGCAGGGCCACTTCGACGCCGTGCCGCCGCTGGGCTGGCTGGCACTCCAGGTCGCCGCGCTGTGGCCGCACTGGGCCTGGGCCGCGGCGCGCGTGGCCGATGGCTCGGACGACCCGCTCGGGGTGGCGGCCCTCGCCGTGCTGCTGATCCTGGTGGCGCGCCTGGCGCCGCGCCTGCGCGCCGTGCCCAGGCCGCTCTGGCTGGGCCTGGCGCTCGGCGCCAGCGTCGCGGCCACCGTGGCGGGGCTGGTTGCACCGCCGCTGTTCGGGGCCTTGCTCGCGGCGCTGGCCTGCGCCGCGGGTCTGCGCGCCTTCCTGCCGGCGGGCCAGGCCACGCTGGCGTTGGCGGGGCTGGCGGTGCTGGCGCTGCCGCTGCTGTCTTCGTTGCAGTTCTACGCCGGCCACCCGTTGCGCCTGCTCACCGCGCAGGCCAGCACCTGGGTTCTGCAGGCGCTGGGCCTGGCGGCGCAGCGCACCGGCACCGCCATGCAGGTGGAGGGGCGCCTGATCATCGTCGACGCGCCTTGTTCGGGCGTGCAGATGGTCTGGATGGCTTACTTCTGCGCCTGCGCCGTGGCCGCCTGGCGCGCCACCGGCGACCGCGTCCTGCTGCGCCGGCTGCCCTGGGTCGGCGTGCTGGTGCTGTGCGGCAACGTGCTGCGCAACAGCCTGCTGGTGGGGCTGGAGGCGCGGCAGGCCGCGGTGTCCGACGCGGTGCACCAGGGCGTGGGGCTGGTCGTGCTGGCGGGGGTGTGCGCCGCGGTCGTGGCGCTGATGCACGGAGGCCGCGATGCGCGCGCTTGATGCGCTGGCGCCGCGCGCCGTGAAGGCGCTGTTTGCGCTCGGGCTGGCCGGCTGCCTGCTGGCGCCCTGGCTGCACGGGTCGGGCGCGGCGTCGGCGCCTGCGACGCCTTTGTCACCCGCCGCCGAATGGCCGGCAAGCTGGGGCGGCCGGCCGCTGCGGCCGCTGGCGCTGAGCCCTGTCGAGCAGCGCTTTGCCGCGCGCTTCCCCGGCCGGCTGGCGCGCCTGACCGACGGCGAACAGGTGCTGGTGCTGCGCGAGGCGCGCCAGCCGACGCGCATGCTGCACCCGGCGGCGGATTGTTATCGCGGCCTGGGCTACCGGATCGCCCAGGCCCGGCTGGAGCGCGATTCGGAACAGCGTTTGTGGCGCTGTTTCGTGGCCGAACGCGATGCCCGGCGCACGCGGGTGTGCGAACGCATCGTCGACGCCCATGGCCAGGCCTTCACCGACACGTCGAGCTGGTTCTGGGCCGCGCAACTGGGCCAGTCGAGCGGGCCGTGGCTGGCCATCACGACGGCGAGGGCGCTGTGAGCCCGAAGGCTCATGCGCGCTGGCGGGCCGGGGCGCGCTGGCTGGCCGTGACCTGCGCGGCGGTACTGCTGTGCGTGGCGGGGCTCGCCTTCAGCGTCATGCACCTGCTGCGCCCGGCTCCGGGCGAGTGGTCGCACAGCGTGACGCTGGGGCGCTGGCAGCTCGGCGTGAGCCTGCCCACGCTGCTGCGCATGGCCACCCACCCGTTCACGCTGGGCCTGATCGAAGGCCGCCGGTTCCGCACCCGCTTCGGGTCGGTCACGGTGGCGGCCGGGGCCAGGCCGGGCGCCTGGGTCGTTGTTTGCGCGCCCTGTTCGATCGCGCAAGCAGAACTGGGGCGCGACCGGATTCGGCTGACGCGCGTCGAGTTCACGCTCCAGCGCGATGTGCGGATGAGCCTGCACGGCACGCTGCGGCTGGGCGACGCGAGCGCCGTGGTGGCCGGGCGCTGGCGGGTGCGCAGCGAGGCCAGCCAGATCGAGCTCCAGGTCGACCTGCCGGCGGCGCCGCTGCGCGATGCCTTCGGCCTGTTCGCCAGCGAGATCCCCGAACTGGGGCGGGCCCAGATCGAAGGCAGCGTCGGCCTGGCGGCGCGGTGGCGCTGGCCGAGCCGCCAGTTCGATGTCAAACCGGTGATCGAAGGCTTCCGGGTGGCCGGCCTGGGCACCGAGGCCTTGCTCGGCGCGGTGCCGGCCTGCGCGGCCCGCAGCGCGGGCCTGGCGCCGGGGCTTTGGTTACCACGCGCCGTGATTGCCGCCGAGGACCAGCGCTTCTACGAGCACAGCGGCTACTACCTGACGGAGCTCAGCGCCGCCGGCTCGGGCGACCCCGGTTCAAAGCACGGCGACGGCGAGCGGCTGCGCGGCGCCAGCACGCTGTCCCAGCAGCTCGCCAAGCTGGTCTACACCGGCGACCGGCCCAGCCACGTCCGCAAGCTGCGCGAGCTGCTGTACGCGGTGGAGCTGGACCGCACGCTGGGCAAGGCGCGGGTGCTCGACCTGTACCTCGCGCTGGCGCCCTGGGGCGATGGGCAATGTGGCGCCGACGCGGCGGCGCGGCAACTGCTGGGCAAGCCGGCCGCGGCCCTGGGCCCGCTCGAAGCGGCCTGGCTGGCCAGCCTGTTGCGCAACCCGAACGCCGCGCTGGCACAGATGGCGCGCAGCGGCGCGGTCGACGTGCGCCGTGTCGGGCGGGTGATCGAGGCCATGCGGCCGTTGTCGCCGGCGCGTCGGGCGCGCCTGCGCGAAGACCTGCCGGCCTGGCGACCCGCCTGGTTGGGGCTGCCGGCAGGGGCCGTGGCGTCACCGTGAGGCGCGCGCCAGGGAGCGCTGCCGCTGGCGCCGCTTGGCGCCGCGGATTGGCGCCGGTTCAGCCGAACTTGGGCTCCAGCGTGGTCACGGGGTTGGCCATCGGGTCGACCGTGGCGCGCATGAAGTCCGACATGCTGATCTCGTTCACCTGGAGCTTGTTGTCCATGTGAAACACGGCCGGCTCGGCGCGGCGGGCCTGGCCGCGGACACTTTCCTCGCGGCCGACGATGGCCATGTCCAGGCGCGCCTGCAGCAGCGCAAAGCCCTCCAGCACCGGCTGCTGGGCCAGGCCGTCGAGCTGCCCGGCGGCACGCCGGAGCACGGTCAGCGGCAGCTCGTCGAAGGCGCGGACGCCGACCTTCCTGATCGTGTGCTCCAGGGTGGCCAGGTGGGGCAGGCTTTTGCGCGAGTTGCTGCATCGGTCGAAGTGCGACTTCAGGTCGACCCGCATCAACAGGGCTTGAACTTCAGGGGCGGTGACGCCCGTGTCGTCGGCCACGGGTCCGCCTTTCGGGTTCGAGCTGCCTTCAAGAACCACGCGCAATTTGCCCTGGTTGCGCTCGATGCGCAGCGGTCGATCGGAGCCGCCGCGCGCGGTGCGGATCAAATTGCGCAGCGCGGCGCCGTCCGGCCCCTGTGGGTCGGTGGGGATGACTGAAGGTGGGGCGCTCATGGAAACCTCTCGCGAACTGCAATGGAGTCAATATCGGCAGGCGCCGGCTGGACTGAAGCCGCCATCGACGGCGCGCGCCCAGGCGCGGCGCGCCATGCCGGCGGCGGCTCCGGGGTACCATCCGGCCCGCAACAATCCCGAGGAGACTTTGCATGTTCCACGCTTTTTTCACCTCCACCCGCCGCGCCTTGACCGCAGGGCTGGCCGTGGCCGCCGCATTGGGCCTGACCGGTTGCGGCTACAACGACTTCCAGCGCCTGGACGAATCGGTCAAGGCGTCCTGGTCCGAAGTGTTGAACCAGTACCAGCGCCGCGCCGACCTGATCCCCAACATCGTGGCCACGGTCAAGGGCGAGGCCAACTTCGAGCAGGAGACGCTCACCAAGGTGATCGAGGCGCGCGCCAAGGCGACCAGCATCCAGGCCACGCCCGAGCTGATCAACAACCCAGAGGCGTTCAAGAAGTTCCAGGCCGCGCAGGGAGAGCTGACCGGCGCCCTGAGCCGCCTGATGGTGGTGGCCGAGCAGTACCCCAACCTGAAGGCGAACGCCGGGTTCCAGGACCTCAGGGTTCAGCTCGAAGGCACCGAGAATCGCGTCACCGTGGCGCGCAACCGCTACATCAAGGAAGTCGCCGCCTACAACGTGCTGACGCGCAGCTTCCCGACCAACCTGACCGCGATGCTGTTCAGCTATGCCGTCAAACCCAGCTTCACGGTGCAGAACGAAGCCCAGATCTCGGCGCCGCCGGCGGTCAACTTCGACAAGCCGGCGCCCAAGTGAGTGACGTGACTCGGCCCGAATGATGCGCCGCGCCTTGCTGGCCCTGGGGGCCTGGCTGTTGCTGGCCGTTGGGCTGGCGCAGGCGCAGGACGTGCTGCCGGTGCCGCCGCTGGCGGGCCGCGTGATCGACCAGACCGGCACGCTGAGCGCGGCGCAGGCGCAGGCGCTAGGCGCCAAGCTGGCGGACCTGGAGACACAGCGCGGCTCGCAGGTGGTGGTGCTGATCGTGCCCAGCACCCAGCCCGAGGACATTGCCGCGTTCGGTCAGCGGGTCGCCGACGCCTGGAAGATCGGCCGCAAGGACATCGGCGACGGGCTGGTCATCGTGGTCGCCAAGAACGACCGCCGGGTGCGCATCGAAGTCGCCAAGACGCTGGAGGGCGCGATCCCCGACCTGGCCGCCAAACGCATCATCAACGACCAGATCAGCCCGGCCTTCAAGGCCGGCGACTATGCCGGCGGCCTGAACGCCGCCGTCGACAAGCTCAGCCTGCGCATCAAAGGCGAAGGGCTGGCCGAGCCGGCACCCCGCGACGGCGGCGACGGTGGGTTGCCAGGTTTCGACCTGCAGGGCATGGCGATCTTCCTGTTCGTCGGCGTGCCCATCCTGGGGGCCGTGCTCACCGGCATGTTCGGGCGCAAGTTCGGTTCGCTGCTGACCGGCGGCGCCGTCGGCGGCATCGGCTGGTGGTTGACGGCGAGCGCGCTGATCGCCGCCGGCGCCGGCCTGGTGGCGCTGTTCCTGGTGGGCGTGATGGGGCTGGGGGCCAGCCGCGGCAGCCGTGGCGGCGGCCTCGGCGTGCCGATCATCTTTGGTGGCGGCAGCGGCGGCGGGGGTTGGGGTTCCGGCGGCGGTGGCGGGGGCGGGTTCAGCTCCGGCGGCGGCGGTGATTTCGGCGGCGGCGGCGCGTCGGGCGACTGGTGAAAGGCATCATGAACAAGCTGATGCGAATCCTCAAGCACCGCTGGCTCGACGAGCGCGACGCCCAGCGGGCCCTCGGCGCCGACGGCCTGCAACGGCTCGAAGCCCGGGTGACCGAAAGCGAGCGGCGCCACATCGGCGAGATCCGCGTCTGTGTCGAAGCGGGCCTGCCGCTGAGCTACCTGTGGCGCAATGCCAGCGCGCGCGAACGCGCCGTGGCGATGTTCGGCAAGCTGCGCGTCTGGGACACCGCGCAGAACAGCGGTGTGCTGATTTACCTGCTGCTGGCCGAACACCGCATCGAGATCGTCGCCGACCGCGGCCTGAACCGGCATGTGGACGCGGCCCAATGGCAAACCATCCTGGGCGGCATGCGCGCGGCGTTTCAGGCCGGGCAGTTCGAGGCGGGGTTGAACCAGGCCATCGACGCCGTCGACGCGCTGATGCTGCAACACCTGGCCCGGGCCGAAGGCGACGCGGGCGACGCCGCCAACCCGAACGAATTGCCGAACGCGCCGGTGCTGCGCTGAGCTGGCGCGGCGCGGCGCGTCAACCAGGCTGCGGCAATTGCAGCCCGGTCGGCGCGCCAATCGAGGGGTGCGCGAGGTGCGCGGGGTGCGCGGGGGGCGCCGGTTGCGCGCGGTGCGCCGGGAGTGTGCCGGCCGCCGCTGCCAGGTACACCCGCAACTGCTCGACCGGCAAGGGCTTGCAGAACAGGAACCCTTGCAGCTCGCCACAGTGGGTGGCGCAGAAGAACGCCGCCTGGGCCTCGGTCTCCACGCCCTCGGCGACGACGGTGATGTCCAGCGCCTTGGCCAGTTCGGTGATGGCCGTGGCCACGGCCCGATCGCGCGCGTTGGTGGCGATTTCGGTGACGAAGCTGCGGTCGATCTTGAGGTAGTCCACCGTGAAGTGGCGCAGGTAGTTGAGCGACGAGTAGCCGGTACCGAAGTCGTCGATGGCAATCCGGATGCCGAGTTTCTTGAGCGCCCCGATCGTCATGCGCGCCTGCTCCGGGTTGGTGATCAGCAGCGACTCGGTCAACTCAAGCTCGATCAAGTCAGGCGCGACGCCGGTGTCGGCCAGCACGCGCTCGACCATCGTCACGAACGTCGGGTTCTGGAACTGCATCGAGGAGACATTGACCGACACCCGCAGCGCCGGCACGCCTTCTTCGCGCCAGCGGCCGATCTGGGCGCACGCGGTGCGCAGCACCCACTCGCCGACGATGGTCATCATGCCCGTGTCCTCGAGCACGCCAATGAACTCGCCGGGCGGGACGACGCCGCGGGACGGGCTGATCCAGCGCAGCAGCGCCTCCAGCGCGACGACCCGGCGCGTGCCGGCATCCAGCCGAGGCTGGTAGTAGAGCGCGAACTCGCCGTCGCGAAAGCCCCGTTGCAGCGCGGCTTCAAGGTCGAGCCGTTGCAGGGCGCGCTGGTTCATCGCGGCGCGGTAGAAGGCGTGGGTGCCGCGGCCGCTCGCCTTGGCGCTGTACATCGCCGCGTCGGCGTTCTTGAGCAGGGCGTCGGCGTCGTCGCCATCGCCGGGGTACACCGCGATGCCGATCGTGGCGCCGACCACCAGCTCGTGCTCGTGCACCGACACCGGGCTGCCCATGGATTGCAGAATGCGCCGGGCGACCACGCTGGCGTCGTCGGGCGCGGCGATCTCGGGCAGGATGATCGTGAACTCGTCACCGCCCATGCGGAACAGCACGTCGCCTTCGCGCAGGCAGGCGCGGATGCGCGCGGCCACCGCCTTCAGCAAGCTGTCGCCGGCGGCGTGTCCCAGGCTGTCGTTGACGATCTTGAAGCGGTCCAGATCGATGAACATCAGCGCGCTGGTGTGGCCATGTCGCACGGCCAGTGACAGCGACTCGGCGAGCCGCTCCGAAAAGTAAGCCCGGTTCGGTAGCCCGGTCAGCGCGTCGTGGTAAGCCTGATGACGAATCTCGCCCTCCTTCGCCGCCCGCTCGCGCTCTTGCCCGGCAATGATGCGGTCGGCCTTGCGCACCACGAAAAACAGAAACAGGTACAGCGTGGCCAGCAGCGCCAGAACGATTCCCGCGACCTGCCATTGCGCCCGGCGCTGGCGCTCGAGCAGCTCGGTGACGTCCGAATAGACCTCGAAGACGCTTTCCGGCGCCGCGTCGGGCCCGGGGCGCACCGGCACGTAGGAGGCGATCAGGTCGCGCTTGGCGATGACGCCTTCGAAGGCATCGAACTTCTCGCGGTAGGTGATGCTGCTGGTCACCGCGCCGGCCATGGCATCGCGAAACCCCTGGTTGCCACTCTTGTCCTCGCCGACCTGCTTTTCGTCGGTCGAGAACACCGTCAGCCCGTCACGGTTGTAAATCTTGATCTTGGCGACCTGCAGCCCGCCCATCTTGGTCAACACGTCGGCCCGAAGCCGCGCCAGCGCGGGGTCTGCCAACAGCGCCGCGCGCGAGCGCCCGGCCGAGCCGAGCACGAAACCGCGGTACTGGCCCCACACCGAGTTCGAAAAGGCGCGCGTCAGGTCCGCGTTGGCCCGATTTTCGTGGTCGATCAGGTGGCGCAGCGTGAGCTCGCGGTAGGCCCAGATCAGGCAGGCCGTGACCACCGCAATCCCGATCAGGCTGGTCAGCGAGAAAAAGCGCGTCAGTTTGAACGGACCCAATCCCGGCATCGACGTGAAAGGAGGATTCGGTTTCTTGGTCATTGGAAGGAATCCTTTGGGGGGCTGACGGCTTCATCGGCCTGGTGCGGCGGAACTTGAGCGCTGCGGCCCGCAATCGCAGCCGGCGCCGTGAATCGCTCATCGGTTCTCGCCGTGACTGACGGGCCGCCGCCAAGCATGCGCCCCCGGGCTCGACTTGCAGCGCCTCAACCGCCGACGCGCTTGACCGTCCAGCCTTGGGCCTTCAACAGCGCCATCACGCGGTCGCAGTGGTCGCCTTGCAGTTCGAGCACGCTGTCTTTGAGCGTGCCGCCCGTGCCGCAGGTGGATCGAAACGCCTTGCCGAGGGCGGCGAGGGCCTCGGCGGGCAGCTCGAGGCCGCGGATCAGCGTGACGGCCTTGCCGCCGCGGCCCTTTGACTCGCGGCCGACGCGCACCACGCCGTCGCCGACGCGCACCACAGCGTCGCCGACGCGCACCACGCCGTCGCCGCCACGCGCCGCGCCGGCTGCCGCGGCGCAGGTGCAACCGGCCACGGGCCGGCGGCAGGCCGGGCACATGCGCCCGCCCTCGGTGGAATAGACGAGCCCGCCGGCTCCGGGTTTGGGTCGGGTCATCGTGGTCCGGTTCAGGCTCACACCAACGGCGCCAGCAGGCCCTGCAAATCCTCGGCGCTGAACTTGGGCGAGGCCGCGCCATCGACACCGAGCACACCCTCGGCCAGCGCGGCCTTGCGCGCCTGCAGGGCCAGCATGCGTTCTTCAATACTGCCGGCCACCACCAGCTTGTAGACGAACACCGGCTGGTCCTGGCCGATGCGGTGGGCGCGCGCGGTGGCCTGCTGTTCGACCGCCGGGTTCCACCACGGGTCGAGGTGGATCACGGTGTCGGCCTGGGTGAGGTTCAGGCCCACGCCGCCGGCCTTCAGGCTCAGCAGCATCACCGGCACGGCCCGGGCCTGGAACTGGCGCACCACCGCGCCGCGCTCGCGCACCGGCGTGTCGCCGGTCAGGCTGAGGAAGGGCAGGCCCAGCGCGTCGAGTTCAAGCTGCACCAGCGCCAGCATTTCGGTGAACTGCGAGAACACCAGCACGCGCCGGCCCTCGTCGACCAGCTCGGGCAGCATCTCCCGCAGCAGCGCCATCTTGGCGCGTTCCATGCTGGCGGGGGTCTTGGCGCCCTTCACCAGGTGCGGGTCGCAACACACCTGCCGCAGCTTGAGCAGGGCGTCGAGGATGGCAATTTGCGCACCGGCAAAACTCTGCCGCTTGAGCACCCGGCGCACCTGCTCGTCGGCCGCCACCCGGACGCTTTCGTAGAGCGCGCGCTGCTGGCCGCGCAGCTCGACGCGCCGGATCACCTCGGTCAACGGCGGCAGCTCCGGCGCCACGTCGAGCTTGCGGCGGCGCAGGATGAACGGGCGCACCCGCTGCGCCAGCAACTGCGCGCGCAAGGTCTCGCCGTTGGTTTCGATCGGTTTGCGCCACAGGCGCATGAAGCTGCGCGTGTCGCCCAGGAAGCCGGGCATCAAAAAGTCGAAATGCGCCCACAGTTCGCCCAGGTGGTTTTCCAGCGGCGTGCCGGTGACGCACAGGCGGTGGCGGGCCTGCAACTTGCGCAACGCGGTGGCGGCGCGGCTGGCGGCGTTCTTGACGAGCTGCGCCTCGTCCAGCACCAGCAGGTGCCAGGGCTGCGCCTGCAGGGCCGCCAGATCACGCCACAGCAGCGGGTAGGTGGTGAACACCAGGTCGTGTTCGGCCATGCGGATGAAGTCGAGCGCGCGGTTCGGGCCCTGCAGCGTGAGCACGCGCAGCGTCGGCGCGTGGCGCGCGGCCTCGGCCTGCCAGTTGGCGATCAGCGAGGTCGGCAGCACCACCAGCGCGGGCCGGTCGAGCCGGCCGGCGTGTTTTTCGATCAGCACATGGGCCAGCACCTGCGCGGTCTTGCCCAGGCCCATGTCGTCGGCCAGGATGCCGGCGAGCCGCTGCTCGCGCAGGTACTGCAACCAGGCCACACCGTGA
>JAYSVE010000208.1:0-4872 GCA_043718725.1 Methylibium sp. | reverse complement strand
GCCAGCGCCAGCGCGCGATGATCGCGATGGCGCTGGCTTGCAAGCCGCGCCTCTTGATCTGCGACGAGCCGACGACGGCGCTGGACGTCACGATCCAGGCCCAGATCCTGGCGCTGCTGGACGAACTGCAGGCCGAGATGGGCATGGCGCTGCTGTTCATCACCCACGACCTGAATCTGGTGCGCCGATTCACGCACCGTGTCGGCGTGATGGAGCGCGGCAAGCTTGTGGAGCAGGGTGCTACCGCTACCGTTTTCGGCGACCCGCAGCACCCCTACACGAAGAAGCTGCTGGCCAGCCGGCCCGAACGTGTCGTGCAGCCGGTGGCCGCCGACGCGCCGGTGCTGGTGCAGGGCGACGGTGTCGGGGTGAGTTTCAGCTTCAGCGAAGGCTGGTTCGGCAAGCAGCAATTCCAGGCAGTGAAAGACGCCACGCTGGAACTGAGACGTGGTGAAACGCTGGGCATCGTGGGCGAGTCGGGTTCAGGCAAAACCACGCTGGGCATGGCGCTGCTGGCGCTGCAAGGCCTGTCGGCCGGTTCGGTGACGATGGGTGGCGAGCGCATCGACAACGCCGACCGCGCGACCCTGCGCGCCATGCGCAAGCGCATGCAGGTGGTGTTCCAGGACCCTTTTGCATCGCTGTCGCCTCGCATGACGATCGGGCAGATCGTCGGCGAAGGTCTGGCGCTGCACCAGCCCGAGCTGGACCGCATGGCGCGCGACCAGCGCGTGCTGGAGATGCTGGACGAGGTGGGCCTGTCAGAGCGCCATGGCGTGGCCGGCGTGCTGCAGCGCTACCCGCATGAATTCAGCGGCGGCCAGCGTCAGCGCATCGCCATCGCACGCGCGGTGGTGCTGCGGCCCGAGGTGCTGGTGCTCGACGAGCCCACGTCGGCACTGGACGTGTCGGTGCAGCAGCAGGTGCTGCGGCTGCTGGCCGATCTGCAGCAGCGCTACGGCATGAGCTACGTCTTCATCAGCCACGACCTGGCGGTGGTGCGCGCGATGTCACACCGTGTGATGGTCATGAAGAACGGCCATGTGATGGAGTCGGGCGAGGCCGAGTCCTTATTCGCCGCGCCGCAGCAGCGCTACACGCAGGAACTGCTGGCGGCGGCGCGCCTGGGTTGAGCCGGCCACCGAGCGACACGTTGGGGGCGAAGTTCGGGGCCGGGTTATTCTGCATCGTAGATCAATCTACTGACCAGTACTATACGGTTTCAACGAATGTCCGCCGGCCCATGCGACGGGCCGGTTTCACCCTTCGGACATGGAGTGCATGATGGCTTTGCACAAGCACCAAACTTTGCCCGAACACCTGCGTGTGGCGCCGTTTGCAGGCCCGCTCGCTGGCCCGCTCGGTGGTCCGTTCACAGGCCCGTTGCCAGGCCCGCTGGCGGCCGTAGCGCCCCTGCTGCGGCCCGCATCGCGCGCTGCCCCTCGCCCCTGCGACAGCGCCACCAGACGCCCTGTGCTGCTGCCGCCACCGGCCAGCCTTGCGGGGCCGGCGCTGAGCCTGCGCCACCTTGAGGTCTTCCACGCCATCATGCGCACGGGTTCAGTAACGGCGGCGGCGGCCGAGCTCAACGTCAGCCAGCCGGCCATCAGTGCCGTGCTCAAGCACACCGAGCAGCGCTTGCGCTTCAAGCTGTTCGAGCGCCTGGGCGGGCGCCTGCACCCCACCCCCGAGGCCACCGCCCTGCTGCCCGATGTGAACGAGATTTTCGGCCGCGTCGACACCCTGGGCCGACTGGTCCAGAACATGCGTGACGGCCATGCCGGGCGTCTGGTGGTGGCGACCTCGCCGACCCTGGTCAATGCGCTGCTGCCGCGCGCCGTGGCGCAGTTTCGTGTGCGCCGCCCGGCAGTGACGCTGGCCATCCGCTCGCTGCCCACGCCGCAGGTGGTCGAGCAGGTGGCGCGACGCGAGGTCGACTTCGGCCTCGTTTACGGCCCGGTGGACGATGCCGGCGTCGAGGTCCATCCGCTGGTGATTTCGGAAATCGCCTGCGTGGTGCCTCGCGGCCACGTGCTCGCATTGCGCCACCACGTCAGCGCGCAGGACCTGGCCGGTGAGTCGGTGATCTCGCTCGGCGCCAGCACCCAACTGGGCCAGGCCATCGACGCCCACTGCCACCACAACGGCGCGCCGCCGCCGGTCATCGCGATCGAGGCCAGTTCTTCACTGACGGCCTGCCTGATGGTCAGCGAAGGCGCCGGCATTGGGCTGGTGGACCGCAGCAGCGCACTGGCACGGCGCTTCGACGACCTCGTCTTCCTTTCGCTGGAGCCGCGCATCGCCGTGCGCATCGAGCTGATCTACCCCCGCCAGCGCCCGCGCTCAGCGGCCTGCAACCAGCTGTCCGAAGAACTGCGTCGGGTGGTGCTGGCGCTGCAACCCTGATCAGCGCCTGCTGGCGCTGCAACCCTGATCAGCGCCTACGGTCGACGGCAACCAGGCGAGCGCTGACAGGGTTTTCACGGGTCGTCAGCGGCGCCGCCGGGCCTGGGCCTGGGCCTGCATGCTCCGTTTCCTGTGCTCCGTTTGCTGTTATCCATTTGCTGTTGTGTACTTAGTCGGATGTTCATATACTGCCAAGTATCGCCCGTTGACCCAGCACCAAAAAGCCTGGGCGCCCGGCAGGATGGCTCAGGCCAAACCAACACCTCCATGAAAGCGCGCGCATGAGCACCTGCACAGGTCACGCCCTGGTCACCGGCGCCGGCAACGGCATCGGCCGCGCCATTGCGCTGCGCCTGGCGCAGGGCGGCCGCGACGTGAGCGTGCTGGACAGCGACCTTGCCGGCGCGCAAGCCACCGCTGAGCTGGTGCGCAGCCTGGGCCGACGAGCAGCGGCCATTGAGGTCGACGTCGGCCGCCGCGACAGCGTGCGTGAGGCGGTGAGCCAAGCCACGGCAGCGCTCGGCGCCATCGATGCGCTGGTCAACAACGCAGGCATCCTGCGCACCGCGCCTTTCCTGGATGTGAGCGAACGCGACTGGCGCGACGTGATGTCGGTCAACCTCGACGGCGTCTTTTACTGCAGCCAGGCCGTGCTGCCGGGCATGCTGGCGCGCGGTGGCGGCGCCGTCGTCAACATGTCATCCTGGACTGGCAAAAAAGGCGTGCCCAACCACGCCGCCTACGCTGCCTCCAAGGCGGCCGTCATTGCACTAACACAAAGCGTGGCCGGTGAACTGGCCGACCGCGGCATTCGCGTCAATGCGGTCTGCCCCGGCACCATCGTCGACACCCGCATGCGCGACGAGGCCGAGCTGCTGAATGCGGCGCAGGGCCTGCCCGATGTGCACACACGCGTGAAAACCGTGATTCCGATGCGCCGCGCTGGCACGCCCGCCGACGTGGCCGGTGTGGTGGCTTTCCTGTTGTCGGCCGATGCGGGCTACATGACGGGGCAGGCCATCAACATCACCGGCGGCTTGTGGATGAACTGACGATGCCCACGGCCGATCAAGGAGCTATCGACGGCGCCGGTCACGCAGCGCCTGCCGCATTCGACGCAGTCGTAGATGCGAACGTGGACGCGGTTGTGATCGGCGCCGGCTTTGCCGGCCTGTACATGCTCTACCGCCTACGCAAACTCGGTTTGAGCGCGCGCGTCTTTGAGGCCGGCACGGGCGTGGGCGGCACCTGGTACTGGAACTGCTACCCCGGCGCGCGCTGCGACGTGGAAAGCATGCAGTACAGCTACAGCTTCGACGACCCGTTGCAGCAGGAATGGAGCTGGACCGAGCGCTACCCCAAGCAGGACGAAATCCTGCGCTACATCAACCATGTGGCAGACCGCTTCGACCTGCGGCGCGACATCCAGCTGAACACCCGCGTGGCCAGCGCGGTGTACGACGAAACCAGCCGACTCTGGACCGTGCGCACGCAGCAGGGCGACAGCGTCACGGCCCGATTCGTCATCAGCGCGGTGGGCTGCCTGTCGGCCGCCCGCGTGCCGCAGGTGCCGGGCCTGGACAGCTTCAAGGGCCGCTGGTTCCACACCGGTAGCTGGCCGCAGCACGAGCCGGTGGACTTCACGGGGCAGCGGGTGGCCGTCATCGGCACCGGGTCTTCGGGCATCCAGACGATACCGGTGATCGCAAAACAGGCGCGCGAGCTGGTGGTGTTCCAGCGCACGCCCAATTTCAGCATTCCGGCCTGGAACGGCCCCTTGTCAGTGGCCGATCAAGAGGCCTGGAAGCTTGACTACGCCGAACACCGCGAACGTGCGCGCAGCACACGCTCGGGCATCCTGTACCAGTACAGCACACGCACGGCGGCGTCGGTGAGCGCAGAAGAACGGCAGGCCGAGTACGAGCGCCGCTGGGCGCGCGGGGGAGCGAACTTCACCCACGCTTTCAACGATTTGTACACCGACCCTTTTGCCAACGACACCGCCTCGGCGTTCGTACGCAACAAGATCGGCGGCATCGTCAACGACCCGGCCGTGGCGGCGCTGCTGACGCCCACCGACCACGCCATCGGCACCAAACGCATCTGCGTTGACACCGACTACTACGCCTGCTTCAACCAGCCTCACGTCAAGCTGGTGAGCCTGAAGGCCGACCCCATCCGCGACATCGTGCCCGAGGGCATTCGCACCGAAAACGCGACCTACGCGTTGGACGCCATCGTCTTTGCCACGGGCTACGACGCCGTCACCGGCTCGCTCGACCTGATCGACATCCGCGGTGAACGCAAGCACGGCGCCGATGGCGGTGAACGCAAGCACGGCGCCGATGGCGCCGGAGGCGGCCAGACGCTGAAGGCCAAGTGGTCACAAGGCCCGCGCACCTACCTGGGCCTGATGAACGCCGGCTTCCCCAACCTGCTGACCATCACCGGCCCGAGCAGCCCATC
>JAYSVE010000207.1:0-2113 GCA_043718725.1 Methylibium sp. | reverse complement strand
TGGCCGACGGAAGGCCAAAAAACTTGTTCAACGAGGTCACACCGCCGATGCGGGTGTTGGTGGCCGACTCACGCAACCCGACCACCAGATTAACGGCCTCGAGGACGTAGCCGTTGCCGACACAAAGGCCCTGGTCCGGCGGCTCGATGCTGAACTGGTTGCCGCCGTCGGCGGTGCGGTTGTCGAAATGGTTGAGACCCGCCGCGCCCAGAATCGTCGACGCCGCCGCGCCGTTGACGGCGGAACCGGCGGCGGCCGGCACCGCGTCAAAGACCCGCTCGGGTCCGGCGGGAACATCGTAGTTCTTGCGGAACTCCGGCCCTCCGGTGGCCAACCCGGCGGGTGTGCTGTCGAAGCCTCCGGTTCCGGCATCTCGCAAAACCAGGTTCGCGGCT
The DNA here is from genome assembly GCA_043718725.1 of Methylibium sp. Lineage (GTDB taxonomy): Bacteria > Pseudomonadota > Gammaproteobacteria > Burkholderiales > Burkholderiaceae_C > LGRD01. The sequence continues at coordinate 1,718 of JAYSVE010000207.1, read as the reverse complement.
TGCGAAATAAATGCGGCACCTGCCAGGCCACATGCCGCCAGCGTCATGCCGCTGTGGCGCAACACCCGATGCAAGTTCATTCTGATTTTCATTTTCGGTGCTCCATGCAAGTTTTTCTTGACCAGTGGACCTCCGGTGCGGGCACGGCCCAGGCCAGCAGACTGTTGACCTTTTGCACCGGACACACCCATGCGCGTCGTCGCCACAAATCGGGTGGGCGCCTAGTACACACCTGCGGTTACAAGCTGTCAACAGCCGCCTTTCGACCACGGCGCCGGCCCGGCCGGCCGGCGCGGTGTGGTCCGCAAGGTCGGCGCTCTTCAACGCTGAATCGGCGGCGATGGACCGGCGCAGTCCTACACTGCGAACTCACCCGACAACGCTTGAACCCATGCCATCTCTGCCCTCACTTTGGCACCTGGCGCGCTGTGCCGGCGTGCTCGCCTTGGCCGCCTGCGCCGGCATCGAACCGGCGCCCACCCACGCCGGGCCACCGCCGACGCCGCAGCGCGTGGTCACGGACACCTACCACGGCCAGACCGTCAGCGATCCGTATCGCTGGCTCGAAAACACGACGAGCGCGGAGGTTCAGGCGTGGATGCGCGCGCAGGCCGGCCACAGCCGCGCCGTGCTCGATCGCCTCGGCGGCCGCGGCCCCTTGCTCGAACGCATGCTGGTCGTCGAAAACAGCGCGCCGGCACGGGTGTCGCGGGTGGCCGTCGTCGCCAACGGCCATGTGTTCGCGCTGCGTCGCGAGGCCGGCGCCGCGCAACACAGGCTGGTCGTGCGCGACACCCTTGAAGCGTCGGACCGCGTGGTGGTTGATCCCGCCCGGTTCGGCCCGAAACACGCCATCGACTTTTTCATTCCGTCACCGGACGGCCGCTTTGTCGCCTACGGCCTCTCGGAGGCCGGGTCCGAGAACGCGTCGCTGTACCTGCGCGATGTCGACGCCGTGCAGGACATCGCCGGCCCGATCGCGGATGCCAAATTCAACGGCTCCAGCCCCTACCGCTGGACGACCGACAGCAGCGCCGTGCACTTCCAGACCCTGCGCGAAGCGAGCCCCGGCGCCGACAAGAGCGAGGCGTTTCAGTGGCCACGCAGCTGGCGCCTGGAAGCGCGCCCCGGCGCCGTGCCGCAGCTCGTCAGTGACGGGCGCCGCGGGGTCGGCCCGGGGAGCACCGCCCACGAGCACCTTGCACTGCTGCGCTTTGGCGACACGCCGCACGAAGTCGCGTATTTCGAAGACGGCGTGCGCCGCGATCTGCGTGCCGTGGTTCGCTCGGCCACCAGCGCCGGGCCGGGCACCTGGAAGCCGCTGGTGAGCCATGCCGATGGCGTCTGGCAGTTCGAGATCCATGGCGAGCGCGTCTATGCGCTGACCCGTCTCGGCGCGGCGCGCTTTCGCGTCGTCTCCACACCGGTGGCGGCGCCGGATTGGGCCCATGCGCGGGTCGACCTGCCCGAGCAGACCGGCGTGGTGCGCGAAATCGCCGCCGCGCGCGACGCCCTCTATGTGGCGGTGCTTGAGGGCGGCAGCTACCGCCTGCTGCGGGTGAACTACGACCAGAGTCCGGTCGAGGAAATCCAGCTCCCGTTCCCGGGCGCACTGCGGTTCGCCGGCCACCATGTCGACCGGCCCGGCGTGCTGATCGAGCTGAGTGGCTGGACCCAGCCGACCCAGTTCCATGCCGTGGCCGCCCGGGCGCGCACCG
>JAYSVE010000206.1:0-2115 GCA_043718725.1 Methylibium sp. | reverse complement strand
AACTCAGCCTGTTGGACGAGCCGGCGTTTCGCCGCAAGCACGGCATGACCCCGGTCATGGGCGAGCTGGGATGTTACCTGTCGCATGTGCGCGCTTGTGAGCTCTTCTTGGCCAGCAACGCCGCCTTTGCGCTGGTGCTGGAAGACGATGTGCTGCTGCACAGCACGCTGCAGCCGGTGCTGGCCGGCTTGATGCAACACCCCGGGCGGTGGGACATGGTCAAGTTGTCGGCGGTGCACTCGGGCACCCCGGTTCCCTGCCTTGAGCTGTCACCCGGCCACCAACTGGCGGTGATGCTCAGCCGCTGCACCGGCTCTAGCGCCTACCTGATGAACCGCCGCGCAGCGCAGGCCTACCTGCGCGGCCTGCTGCCCATGAGCCTGCCCTACGACCATGTCTTTGACCAGGGCTGGCGCTTCGGCCTGAAGGTCCGCCTGGTGACGCCCACGCCCTGTGGCCACGACGAGAACATCGCGTCGAGCATCGTTGTGCCCGCGGGTGTCAGCCGCAAGTTCCACTGGACGCGCCGGCTCAGCGCCTATGTCTATCGCTTGGGCAACGAGTGGTGCCGGCTGCGCTATGGCTTGGCCAGCGCATGGCAAGAACGCCACACCACCTGAAGCGGGGGCAGCGGCTCCGGCCACCGACGACCTTTTCGCAGCGTTCAACTCAGGGCGTCGAGCACTCGCTGGCGACCCGCAAGCGCTTTCGTAGAAGCGATCTCAGGGCCGCAGAGCCGTCGATTGCCGACCTTCCGCTAGCGCCAGGCACGCCCCTTGAGCGCCAAGAAGATCGCAGTGACGCCAGCCGCGACAAGAAGTAGACCGACGATGGCCCATCCCGCCGATGACCCCTGAATGGGCGCGCAATCGGCGAAGCAAAGGATGGGGCGGACGTGGACGACCCCCAGCCCCTGAAGCAGCCAAAGCCCGCCCAACGAAACGCAGATTGCGCCAATAGCCAGAGTCATCATCTTCATGGTGCTTCGCTTCACAACTTCAACCAAGGCCACCGGATCAGGCCAGTCGACAAGCGGCCAGCCCTGATTCCTGGGCGTTTGGCAAACTCGGCCATGGCGGCAGTGCAGGTTGCTTGCGCCGCTGCGCCAAGGATTGATGCGACTGAGTTTGAAGTGGAACTCACCGGGTCGACTGTGCGTCGGCGAACAGTCGCGCGGCGTTATCAGGCGCAAATTCGCAGCTCTTGCTGAGGTCAAGCCAGTCGAACGATCACCCAGTGCCTGAAGCCGCGATCCTTCTCATGTGCCTCCAGCGGGACTTCCTCGACCGCGTGGCGGGTCAATGAGCTCATCCGCCTCGGCACACGGCGTGAAGCGCGACGCGCCGCCTGCGGCCGAAGCCGCACCGCCGATCCGTTCGCCGCTGAAGTTCTTCACGTTGGTCTTCGTGCTTTCCATTCCGTTCTGGCTGGCTGGCGCCATGTCAGACCTGCAGTTGATGCCGGGGCTCTCCGTGAGTGCGCTGATGGCCTTCTGCCCCATGGCCGCCGCCTTGATCCTCGCTCACCGAGAAAGCGGAAGTGCAGGGGTGACCGAATTGTTGAGAAGGTCCTACGACTTCAAGCGCATCCGAGCGAAGCGCTGGTACATCCCCGTTTTGCTGCTGATGGCCAGCGTCAACGCGGTGGTGTACGGGTTGATGCGCTGGTTGGACATGCCACTGCCGGCGCCGCAGATCGTGGTGCCTGCGGCGGCGCTGATGCTGGTGGCGTTCTTCGTGCTCGCCCTCGGTGAAGAACTGGGTTGGTCGGGCTACATCACCGACTCTTTGCAGCAACGCTTCAGTGCACTGCAGACGGGTTTGCTGCTGGGTCTCGTGGCAGTCCTATGGCACCTGCCTGCACTGCTGCTGATGCACCGCCTGCCGAGCTGGATCGCCTGGTGGTTCCTGTACGCCATGGCAGCACGGATCCTCATCGTCTGGCTGTACAACAACATGGGTCAGAGCGTGTTTGCCGTGGCACTGTTTCATGCAACGCTGAACCTCAGCTACGTGCTGTTCCCTGTGAAGGGTTCGCACTTCGACATGGGCCTTGGCGGCCCGGTGATGGCGCTCACGGCCGCTCTTGTCATCTTGCTGTGGGGCCCCACGCTGA
>JAYSVE010000205.1:0-2116 GCA_043718725.1 Methylibium sp. | reverse complement strand
ATGAATAGTTCCGGCATGTCGTGCGGCCTCGCGTACGAGGGTGAGCCGCCACGCAGCCGGACGAACTTTTCATAACTGCGATCTTTTCATAATGGCCGTTATGAAAATCTTTCCATAACGGCCATCAGGCGTCGCTCACGATCGGCAGCTTCCTGGCGTGCCAAAGACCGCCGCCGACATGCACAGATGTCTGTAGTCACCAATTCACTCCGCAGGGCCGCTCCCCTCTGCGCAGTTCAAGCAGTGACAACTGGTTCAGAGCGAGAAACTCAGAAGTGCACCGCTCCCCCATCTTTCATTTCGTGGTGAGCAGGCGGGCTGTGAAAGGCGTGAAGTGCCGCCGCAAAGCGCCGTGCGCGGCCGGCGTGTGCAGCCACCGCGGGCCGCGCGCACAATCGCGTTGGTTCGGCAGGTGAAATCCGCCGTCCATTGGGTACCCAGCACAACTTGAGCGAGAGGAGTCAGAACATGAGCGAACCCGTCGTCTTTGGAGATCCGATCAGTACCTATGTCCGGTCCGTGCGGCTGGCCCTGGCGGAGAAGGGAGTCCCGCATTCGCTGGTGGCGGTTGACCTGGTCAAGGGTCAGCACAAGGAAGCGGACCACATGGCCCGCAACCCGTGGGGAAAGATGCCCGCATTCGAGCATGCGGGTCAGCGCTTCTACGAAGCCAGCGCGATCATGCGCTACGTCGACGAGGCGTTTTCGGGGCCGGCGCTGATGCCGTCGACTTCGGCCGAGCGGGTGCGCGTGAATCAGTTGATGAGCATCGTCGACAGCTATGGCTACGCGGCGTCTATCACCAACATCTTCATCCCCCGCGTGCTGGTGCCGATGCTGGGCGGGCAGACCGATGAGGCCCAGGTCGAAGCGGCCAAGCCGAATGCCGCGCTGTTCCTGACCGAAGTCAACCGCCTGCTGGGTGGGACAGACTATTTCGGCGGCAACAGCGTGAGTCTGGCCGACCTACACCTGCTGCCCGTGCTGACCTACCTGCAGGCCACGCCGGAAGGCCAGGCATTGATGACCGCCTCACCAAACATCCTGGCCTGGATGGGACGCATGAATCAGCGCAACAGCGTGCAGGCGGTGATGCCGAGCGCCTGACGCCGCCTTGGCGCAAGTGGATTTCGGCACGCGCCACCGGTGCGGCCGTGCCCCGCAGCGCCAGCGCGCGCCGACGCCGGATTGACCGGCGTTCGGCGCTTTTGCGGCCGCCCGCCTGACCAATCAGACCGGAAGCCTTTGCGCTTAGATGATCGCATCACGCGACAAAGAGCAGGTTCAAGCGAACGTCGTTACCGTGGGTGGGAGAGACGTCGGCGTCAACAGCCAAGGAAGCAGCGCCGTAACGCAGGAGGCGTGGGCGCTGCGAGCGACTGCTGAGGGCAGGGGAAGCGAGACCGATGAGAGTCGCCAAAGGGTCGGGCCTTGCCGCTCAAGACAACTAGCGATCCGCTTCCGGTAGGCTGGTTGAGCAGCGCGTGCATGCGTTCCGGCAGACCCGTTTCACCGAGACGCCCGCCGCAGCTGCATTCAAAGCGCCACCGGCAATGCGCCAGGTTCTCGATGTCCTTGTCGTTCAAAATATTCGACACACTGGTCATGCTGCTCGCGTCATTGGTGCGCTTGCGCGCCTTGAAGTCGCTGAGTTGCTTGACGACGTAGTCATCGTGCTGGCGCTGCCACGCGTGGGATTTCATTTTGTCCGGCAAAGCCGCCCAGGTGGCACATGGTGCACAGCGTCTCGTCGGCCTTGAGCTTGCCCAGCCAGGCCTTTTCGGGGTCGGGATTGAAGGGTTGCGGGGGCGGCTTTTGTTTGGAGAAAGCGGCGGCGCACCCCGGCTTCTCAGCCGATCCGTACCGCGACTATTCACAACCCTGGTTCGGCAGCCACAAGGTGTTGCGTGGCGCCTGTTTTGCGACCCGCTCGCGCATGCGCAGTGCGAAGTAACGAAACTACGATTTGGCCGAGCGCGACGACATGTTCTGCGGGTTCAGGAGTTGCGCGGTTTGAGTTGGCGCGTTTGATTGCGATCGGCGGGAACGTCGCCTGACCGGCTCACTTCCGCGCAGGCCGAGGACGTCGGGTGACCGGCTCCGTTGATGTCCCCCG
>JAYSVE010000204.1:0-4881 GCA_043718725.1 Methylibium sp. | reverse complement strand
ACCAGGACGCGGCGGGGCAGGAGTTCGTGTTCCCGATCAACAACGCCGGCGTCGCCTTCGCGGTGGTTGAAGACCAGGAGCAGGTCGACAAGGTGCTGGAGCTGCGCGAGGCCTGCCCGCAACTCGCCCACATCTGGTTCGACGACCCGCGCGGCCTGCGCCACTACAACGAGGCCGGCCTGGCGTCGCTCGATTCGCTGATCGAAACCGGCCGCTCCGAGCAGGCCCTGCATCCCGGGTTGTTTCGCGCCGAGGTCGAGAAATGCCGGCCCGGCGACGTGGCGGCGATGTTCTTCACCTCGGGCACCACCGGCAACCCCAAGGGTGTGGTGCACACCCACGACTCGCTGATCGACCGCGCCAAGGCGGGTGCCGACTTCGACAAGTTGCAGCCCTCGGACGAAGTGCTGGCCTACATGCCGCCGGCCTGGATCGGCCAGAACATTTTCTCGTACGCGCAGTGGCTGGTGTGCGGCTATGTGGTGAACTGCCCCGAGTCGAGCAGCACGGTCACGATCGACCTGAAGGAAATCGGGCCGACCTACTACTTTGCGCCGCCACGGGTGTTCGAGGCCTTGCTCACCAGCGTGATGATCCGCATGGAAGACGCCGGGCGCGTCAAGAAATGGCTGTTCCAGCACTTCATGGCGCTGGCCCGAAGGGTCGGCCCGGCGCGCATGGACGGCCGGGCGCTGGGGCTGCTCGACAGGCTGCATTACGGCCTGGGCAACCTGTGCATCTACGGGCCGCTGCGCAACACGCTGGGCCTGTCGCGCGTGCGCGTGGCGTACACGGCGGGCGAGGCGATCGGCCCGGACCTGTTCACCTTCTACCGTTCGATCGGCATCAACCTGAAGCAGCTTTACGGCTCGACCGAAACCGCCGTGTTCGTGTGCCTGCAGCCCGACCACGAGGCGCGCGCCGACACCGTCGGCGTGCCCATCGCCGGCGTGCAGATCAGGTTGACCGACAGCGGCGAGATCCTGGTCAAGTCGCCCGGCCTTTTGCGCGAGTACTACAAGAACCCGGCCGCCACCGCCGAGGTGCTGACCGCCGACGGCTGGTACCACACCGGCGACGCCGGCTTCCTGGACGCCGGCGGGCACCTGAAGATCATCGACCGCGCCAAGGACGTCGGCCGCATGCAGGGCGGCGCGTTCGACGGCGCGATGTTCGCGCCCAAGTACGTCGAGAACAAGCTCAAGTTCTTCCCGTACATCAAGGAGGCGGTGGCCTTCGGCGACCTGCGCGAATCGGTCTGCGCCTTCATCAACATCGACATGGACGCGGTGGGCAACTGGGCCGAGAAGCGCAACCTGCCCTATGGCGGATACACCGACCTGGGCAGCAAACCCGAGGTCTACGAACTGCTGCGCGGCTGCGTTGAAAAGGTCAATGCCGACCTGGCTGCCGACGCGATGCTGGCCGGCAGCCAGATCAGCCGCTTCCTGGTGCTGCACAAGGAGCTCGACGCCGATGACGGCGAGTTGACCCGCACCCGCAAGGTCAAGCGCGGCACCATCGCCGAGCGCTACAAGGTGCTGGTGGATGCGCTGTATGGCGGCAAGTCCCACCAGTACATCGAAACCAGCGTGACCTTCGAGGACGGGCGCAGCGGCAGGGTGTCGGCCGACCTGAAGATCATGGACGCCAAGACCTTCCCCGGCCTGAAGAAGGCCGCTTGAACATGGCAAGCCCCATGGCCACCGCAATGCCCGGCCGCAAGACCGGCGAGATCATCCTGGACGTCAGGAACATCAGCCTCGCCTTCGGCGGCGTGAAGGCGCTCACCGACATCAGCTTCGACGTGCGCGAGCACGAGGTGCGCGCCATCATCGGCCCCAACGGCGCGGGCAAGAGTTCCATGCTCAACTGCATCAACGGCGTGTACCAGCCGCAGCAGGGTTCGATCAGTCTGCGCGGCCAGACGTTTCGGCACATGAACTCGCGCCAGGTCGCCGAGATGGGCGTGGGGCGCACCTTCCAGAGCCTGGCGCTGTTCAAGGGCATGAGCGTGCTCGACAACATCATGACCGGGCGCAACCTGAAGATGAAGACCAACCTGTTCCAGCAGGCCATCCACTTCGGCGCGGCGGCGCGCGAAGAGGTGGAGCAACGCCAGTTTGTCGAACGCATCATCGACTTCCTCGAGATCCAGCCCTACCGCAAGACGCCGGTGGGCAAGATGCCCTACGGCCTGCAAAAGCGCGTCGACCTGGGCCGCGCGCTGGCGATGGACCCGCAGGTGCTGCTGCTGGACGAGCCCATGGCCGGCATGAACGTGGAAGAGAAGCAGGACATGAGCCGCTTCATCCTGGACGTGAACGACGAGTTCGGCACCACCATCGTGTTGATCGAGCACGACATGAGTGTGGTGATGGACATCAGCGACCGCGTCGTGGTGCTCGACTACGGCAAGAAGATCGGCGACGGCACGCCGGCCGAGGTGCGCGCCAACCCGGACGTGATCAGCGCCTACCTGGGGACATCGCACTGATGGCTTTCTTCCTTGAAGTCCTCATCGGCGGCCTGATGGCCGGCATGCTTTATTCGCTGATCGCACTCGGCTTTGTGCTGATCTACAAGGCCTCGGGCGTGTTCAATTTCGCGCAGGGCGCGATGGTCCTGTTCGCCGCGCTGGCGATGGCGCGTTTCTCCGAGTGGATTCCGAAAGGCCTGGGCATCGAGAGCAAGCTGCTGGGCAATGTGCTGGGCTTCATCGCGGCGATGGGGGTGATGATCGCGCTGGCCTGGCTGATCGAGCGGCTGGTGCTCAGCAAGCTGGTCAACCAGGAAGGCATCACGCTGCTGATGGCCACCTTGGGCATCACCTACTTCCTCGACGGTTTTGGCCAGACGATTTTCGGCAGCGACATCTACAAGATCGATGTCGGCATGCCCAAGGACCCGGTGTTCCTGCTGCAAGGTGTGTTCCAGGGCGGCGTGCTGATCAACCAGGAAGACATGGTCGCCGCCGGCGTCTCGGCGGCGCTGGTGGCGGTGCTGGCGCTGTTCTTCCAGAAGACCGCCACCGGCCGCGCGCTGCGCGCGGTGGCCGACGACCACCAGGCGGCCAACTCGATCGGGATTCCGCTCAACCACATCTGGGTGATCGTCTGGAGCGTGGCCGGTTTCGCGGCGCTGGTGGCCGGCGTCATCTGGGGCAGCAAGCTCGGGGTGCAGTTCTCGCTGTCGCAAATCGCGCTCAAGGCGCTGCCGGTGGTGATCCTCGGCGGGCTGACCTCGGTGCCGGGCGCCATCATCGGCGGGCTGATCATCGGCGTCGGCGAAAAGCTGTCGGAGGTCTACCTCGGGCCCTTCCTGGGCGGCGGCATCGAGATCTGGTTTGCCTATGTGTTGGCACTGCTGTTCCTGCTGGTGCGGCCGCAGGGGCTGTTCGGCGAGAAGATCATCGATCGCGTGTAGGCAAGAAAGACAAAAAAATGCTTTACCGCGAAAACGGCCAGTTCAAGACTTCATACGCCGCCGACCAGCAGATCTTCCCGATCCTGCAGGACCGCGTGGTCATCGGCCTGCTGCTGGCCTTCGCCTTTGTCGCGGTGCCTTTGTTCGTCGACGAGTACACCTTCCGCGCCTTGCTGATCCCGTTCCTGATCCTGTCGCTGGCCGCGATCGGCTTGAACATCCTGGTCGGCTACTGCGGCCAGATCTCGCTGGGCACCGGGGCCTTCATGGCGGTGGGCGCCTACGCGGCCTACAACTTCCAGGTCCGGATTCCCGGCATGCCGCTGGTTGCGTCGCTGCTGCTGGGGGGCGCCTGCGCCACGGTGGTGGGGGTGCTGTTCGGCATCCCGTCGCTGCGCATCAAGGGGCTCTACCTGGCCGTCGCCACGCTGGCGGCACAGTTCTTCGTCGACTGGGCGTTCCTGCGCATCAAGTGGTTCACCAACGATTCGCCGTCGGGCTCGGTGTCGGTGTCCAACCTTCAGGTGTTCGGGCTGCCCATCGACACACCGGTGCAGAAGTACCTGTTCTGCCTGACTTTCGTGGTGGTGTTTGCGCTGGGGGCCAAGAACCTGGTGCGCAGCCACATCGGCCGCGAGTGGATGGCCATTCGCGACATGGACGTGGCCGCCGCGGTGATCGGCATCCGCCCGGTGTACGCCAAGCTGACGGCGTTTGCGGTCAGCTCGTTCATCGTCGGCGTGGCCGGCGGGCTGTGGGGCTTCGTCAACCTGGGCGCCTGGGAACCGGCGGCGTTTTCGATCGACCGCTCGTTCCAGTTGCTGTTCATGGTGATCATCGGCGGGCTCGGCTCGATCATGGGCAGCTTCTTCGGCGCGGCCTTCATCGTGATCCTGCCGCTGCTGCTGAACCAGGCGCCGGCCTGGCTGGGCATCCCCATCTCGACGGCGCTGGCCTCGCACCTCGAGTTCATGATCTTCGGCGCGCTGATCGTGTTTTTCCTGATCGTCGAGCCGCACGGCCTGGCACGGCTGTGGTCGATCGCCAAGGACAAGCTGAGGCTGTGGCCGTTTCCGCATTGATTGCCGTAAACCACTACGAACCGAGCGCGACGCCAAGCGTTCTCAACGGCACGTCCTGTTCCGTTTTCACCCTGCACTGACGAGTGCGTTTTCACCCTCTGGAGGAATTTATGAAACTGAAGTCCCTTGCAACGACCGTTGCGCTCGTTGCAGCCGCGCTGGGCAGCCTGGCCACGGCGCCGGCGCTGGCCCAGGCCAAAGAGCAGTTCTTCCCGCTGCTGGTGTACCGCACCGGCGCTTACGCGCCGAATGGCGTGCCGTTTGCCAACGGCATGGCCGACTACATGAAGATGGTCAATGCGCAAGGCGGCATCAACGGCGTCAAGACCATCACCGAAGAATGCGAAACCGGCTACGCCACCGATCGCGGCGT
>JAYSVE010000203.1:0-2119 GCA_043718725.1 Methylibium sp. | reverse complement strand
ATCGCGTTGGCGCCAGCCGCGGGACGCGGCTGGCCTTCGTGAGGCACAAAGCCGTCCTCAGGACGCCTTTGTGTCCACACTCAGCCCCTCGGGGCAGGAGCGCCAGCGACTGGGGGGCACTATCAGCCCTGCCGCTTGTATCGCGGCAGGGCGTTCGCCAGCCGTGCGTCGCCTTCCGGCGACCCACGCGCGGGCTCACTCCCACTGCGGCGTGCTGCGCAGCACCTCGTCCAGCGTGGTCACGCCTTCGGCCACCTTCATGGCGCCGGCCAAGCGCAGCGGGCGCAGGCCGTCCTGCATGGATTGGGCGCGCAGCTTGGCGTTGTCGGGCACCGGGTGGATGCAACCCAGCGCGGTGGGGGTCACACTCAGCAATTCGTACAGGCCGGCGCGACCGCGGTAACCGGTCATGCGGCATTCGAGGCAGCCCACTGGCTTGTAGGGGCGCATGGCGCCGTTCAGGCGCCACGGCTTGATCACCTCGTGCAGCGTCTCGTGCGTGGTGTCGGCGTCGGGCTGCTTGCAGTTGGCGCACAGCGTGCGCACCAGGCGCTGCGCCAGCACACCGATGACCGAGGCGCCGATCATGTAGGGCGGCACGCCCAGATCGATGAGCCGCGCGATCGCCGACACCGAGTCGTTGGTGTGCAAGGTGCTGAACACCAGGTGGCCGGTGAGCGCGGCCTGGATCGCCATCTCGGCGGTTTCCAGGTCGCGGATCTCGCCGACCATGATGATGTCCGGGTCCTGCCGCATCAGCGCGCGCAGGCCTTCGGCGAAGCCCAGGTCCACCGCGCCCTGCACCTGGGTCTGGTTGAAGGCCGGCTGGATCATCTCGATCGGGTCTTCGATGGTGCAGACGTTGACCTCGTCGGTGGCCAGGCGCCGCAAGGTCGAGTACAGCGTGGTGGTCTTGCCCGACCCGGTGGGGCCGGTGACGAGGATGATGCCGTGCGGCCGCGTGACGAGTTCTTCCCAGCGCTTGCCGTCGTGGCTGCCGAAGCCCAGCGCTTCGAGCGGCTTGACGGCGGTGTCGGGGTCGAAGATGCGCATCACCATCTTTTCGCCAAACGCGGTGGGCAGGGTCGACAGGCGCATCTCGACCTCGTCGCCTTCGGGGTTGCGCGTCTTGATGCGGCCGTCCAGCGGGCGCCGGCGCTCCACCACGTCCATGCGGCCCAGCACCTTGATGCGCGCGATCATCGCGTTCATCACGCCGGGCGGCAGTTGGTAGACGGTGTGCATGACGCCGTCGATTCGAAAGCGGATCGCACTCAGGTCGCGGCGCGGTTCGAGGTGGATGTCGGAGGCGCGCTGGTCGAAGGCGTATTGCCACAGCCAGTCGACCACCTGCACCACGCCCTGGTCGTTGGCGTCGAGCTGCTTGTTGCTGCGGCCCAGTTCGACCAGTTGCTCGAAGCTCGCCATCGCCGAGGTTTCGCCCGACTTCGCCGCGGCGCGCACCGAGCGCGACAGCGTGTAGAACTCGGTCGTGTAGCGCGCGATCTCCTGCGGGCTGGCCAGCACCAGGCGCACGGTCTTGCGGGTGTGCGACTCGATCTCGGCGACCCACGCCGTGTCGAACGGCTCGCAGGTGGCGATGCTCACATCGGTGAGCCCGATCTGGATCGGCAGCGCGTGGCGGCGCTCGGCGTAGTTGACCGACATGACCTCGGTGAGCCGGCCGACGTCGACCTTGAGCGGGTCGATGCGCAGGTAGGGCAGCCTGCAGCGACCGGCCAGCCATTCGGTCAGGCGCTCCACGTCCAGCGCCTTGGTGCTGCCGTGGCGCAGCAGCCCGGCGCTGCCCAGCCGCACCAGCGGGTGCTGGGCACTGTTGCCGCCGGCAAAGCGGCGTTCGGTCTGGTCGGCGTCTTCGGCGCTGATGAGTTTGTCCTGGCGCAACCAGAGCAACAGCAGGCGCCAGTCCAGCTTGCCGGACGGCGCGGCGGGCGCCGAAGGGGGCGCACCGGTGGGCGGGTGGGTTTTCATTCTGGGGTGGATGCGGCGAGCGGCGGGGTCGGCAGCGGCCTGAGCATGCGCAGCCATTTTCGCGCCGGCAGGCCGAAGCGAGTCTCGATGTTTTCGGCCCTGGCGGCAAGCGTGGCGCGGTCGGGCA
>JAYSVE010000202.1:0-4889 GCA_043718725.1 Methylibium sp. | reverse complement strand
CGAGGCAGGCGACGAAGGGTTGGAATCGCTCCAGGCTCACGTCATAGAGCCGGTGCAGCTCGGCCAACGGCTGGTCATGGTCGTCGACGCGCAGGTCGAGCTCGGCGTGGTCCTCATCGCCTTGAATGCGCAGTGCCGCCGACTGCCTGCCGCGCAGGTCGCCGCCGGCCGCCTCGCCAGCGCTCATCGCCGCGATCAGGCGTTCGGCCAGCGGGCGCCCGGCGTTGGTGACAAAGGCCTCGGCGCTGGCCTGCAACACCCGCGGGCCGGCGAGCATGTTGCCGGCGACGCTGAAGTCATCGAAAACCGCGTGGCCACACCAATCGACACAGGCCTGACCGGTGTGCGCGGCGCCGGCGCCCGCGGCCGGCAGCACATGCAGTTGCCGCTGCGCCCGGCCGGCGTCGGCGTCGACCAGCGCGGCCACGACTGCGGCGGCGCCGCGGCCCTGGCCCAGCAGCCTCAGGCCCGCCGGCCCGTAGAGCGGGTTCATCAGCGCCTGCGTGGCCAGCGCGCCAACGCCTCGGCGCGTGTGCACGCACAAGGCGCCGACGGCAAAGAAACGGCTGGCGATCGCGACGCCGAAACGCCCATGCCGGTCGCGCGCCAGGATCGACCAGGTCATCGCGTCAGCCTGTCCATCAGCCATTGCGCGCTGGCGAGCAGGCGGTGGTCCTGGCCCCAGCGGCCGACCAATTGCAGGCCGATCGGCAGGCCCAGGCTGCCGCGCGCGATCGGCAAATGCACGCAGGGCAGGCCCAGCAGCGTCCAGCCGCGGCAAAACAGCGGGTCGCCGGTGGCGTCGATGCCGGCCGGCGCCTCGCCGGTGGCGCTGGGCGCCAGCACAACGTCGACGCGCTCGAACAGCGTGTCGACGCGCCGCTGCGCCGCGGCCGTGTGCGCCAGGTTGGCCGCATGCTCCGCGCCGGAGATCGTCATGCCCTCGTCGAGCAGCGCCAGCAGGCGCTCGCTCAGGCGGCCGCGGTGCTGCGCGCGTTCATGGCTCAGCGCACGCGCCATCTCGAAGGCCATCACGGCTTTCTGCAAGGCCACCAGGTCGGGCACGGCGTCGGGCAGGTGGTCGCGCAGCGCGATGTCGGTGCAGCTTGCAGCCAGCGGGGCCAGCGTGGCGCTCGTGTGGTCCCACAGGCGTTGCGTGTCGGCGTCGGCCTGGGCCCAGTCCGGCGTGCGGCACAGGCCGATGCGTGGCGCCGCCGCCGACGTCGCCGCATCGCGCAGTGCCTCGCTCAGGCGGGCATCGCCGGTGAGCACGGCGCCGAGCAAGGCCACGTCGCGCACGCTGCGGGCGAAGCCGCCGACCGTGTCCAGCGTCTCGGACAGGCTCTTGGCACCGGCGCGCGACACCCGGCCGAAGCTGGGCTTGAAGCCGACCACGCCACAGTAGGCGGCGGGCCGGATGATCGAGCCCGCGGTCTGCGTGCCCAGCGCCAGCGGCAGCATGCGGTCCGCCACCGCCGCGGCCGAGCCGCTGGACGAACCACCCGGCGTGTGCGCCAGGCGGTGCGGGTTGCGGGTGGGCCCAGGGCTGAAGTAGGCGAACTCGGTGCTGACGGTCTTGCCCAGTACCAGCGCGCCGGCCTCGCGGCACAGGGCCACCGCGGCGGCATCAGCGCCCGGGTGGTGGCCGGCGTAGAGCGCCGAGCCATAGGTGGTGGGCATCCCGGCGGTGTCGAACAAATCCTTCACGCCCAGCGGCAGCCCGTGCAGCGGCCCGCGCAACGCGCCGGCGTCGAGCAGACGTGCCTGGGTCAGCGCGGCGTCCGGGTCGATGTGCGCAAAGGCATTGACCTCGGCGTCGCGTTCGGCCACGCGGTCCAGGCAGGCGCGCGCCAGGTCGACGGCGTGCAGTTCGCGCCGGGCGATCAGCGCGGCGGCCTGCCAGGCGTCGAGTTCGTTGAGTTTGGACGGGGTCATGGTCGGTCCTCGCACCAGTCGTTGATCAGCTCGGTGAACAGCGCCGTGGCCTCGGTGATGCGGTCGACGCGGCAGTACTCGTCGGTCTGGTGCGCCATCTCGGGCTCGCCGGGGCCGAGGATGACGATCGGCGGCATGCCCAGCGGCAGGCGCAACGCGGCGGCGTCGGTGAAGTAGGACACCGTGCGCTGCGCCGGGACGCCGCCGCTGCGCGCGGCACACAGCGCGAACACGCGCTGCATCCACGGGTCATCGGGCGCGGTATAGACGCTGCCCACGTCGAGCAGCGGGCGCAGCCGGATCTGCGGCCCGAGAACGCGGCACAGACATTGAAGCACCCGGGCATGGTCCTGGCCGGCGACGCTGCGGATGTCGATGCCGATCTCGGCGGCGTCGGGCACCGAGTTGATGTTGAGGCCGCCGCGCGCGGTGCCGACGTTGAGCGTCGGCGCGCCCATCAGCGGGTGCGGGCCGGTCTCGAACGCGAAGTTTTCCAGCGCCAGCGCGGCGCGCGCGATCTTGAAGATCGCGTTGTCACCGCGCTCGGGCATCGAGCCGTGCGCAGTCGTGCCGCTGGCCAGCGCCTGCAACCAGAACGCGCCCTTGTGGCCCAGCAGCGGCGCGTTGCTGGTGGGTTCGGCCACCACCAGCGCACCGGCCGTGCCGAGCAGCTCACGCGCCTGCGCCGAAGCGGCCATCGCGAAGGCGCCCTCGCAGCCGGTTTCTTCGCCGGCGGTGATGATCAGGCTCAGGCCCGGGCTTTGAGGATCGCGGCGCAGCCGGTCCGCCTGCGCGATCGCGGCGCAGGTGAACGCGGCGACGCCGCTTTTCATGTCGCTGCTGCCGCGTCCGAAAAGCTTGCCAGCGGTGATCGCGGCGCCAAATGGGTCGTGCCGCCACGCGGCGCCGCCCAGCGGCACCACGTCGACATGGCCGGTGAAGCACAGCGGCGCGCGCCCGCCCGCGCCACCCGGCCGGCCACCGATGCGCGCCACCAAACTGGTGCGGCGCGGCGCGAACTCGTGGGTGCGGCAGGCAAACCCGGCAGCGGACAGCAGGTCGGCCAGCAGCGCGACACAGCGGTCCTCGTGGCCAGGCGGGTTGACGGTGTCGATGCGCACCAGCGCCTGCGTCAGGGCAACGGGGTCGGGTGAGTTCATGCGGGCGTCCCGGGTCACCCGAAGTACGCCGCGCGCACTTCGGCGTTGTCGTTCAACTGCTGCGGCGTTCCCTGCGCGACCAGCCGCCCTTGCGACAGCACGTAGCCGTGGTGGGCGATCGCCAGCGTCTGGCGCACATTCTGCTCGACCAGCAGCACCGTGATGCCCAGCCGGTTGATGTCGACGATGAGGCGGAAGTTCTCTTTCACGTAGATCGGCGACAGCCCCAGCGACGGTTCGTCGACGATCAACATGCGCGGTTGCGCCATCAGCCCGCGGCCGATCGAAACCATCGCCTGCTCGCCGCCCGACATCGTGCCCGCAAGCTGCGCGCGCCGCTCCTTCAGGCGTGGAAACAGCGCATAGGCCTGCTCGATGCGGCGCGCCACCTCGCGCTCGTCGCGCTGCTGGTAGGCGCCCACGCGCAGGTTCTCCTCGACCGTCATCTTCGGGAACACCTTGCGGCCTTCGGGGATGCAGGCAATGCCGCTGGCAATGACGCGGTGGGTCGGCTGGCCGCTGATCAACGCGCCGTCGAAGCGGATGCTGCCGGTGTGGGCGGGTGTGAGCCCGAGGATGGAGCGGATCAGCGTCGACTTGCCGGCGCCGTTGGAGCCGAGGATGCAGGTGATCGTGCCCGGCGCCACCGTCAGCGACACGCCATGCAGCACGTCGGCGCGGTCGTACGCGGTGTGGATGCCCTCGACGGCCAGCAGCGGATTCATGCGGCCACCGCCTGGCCGAGGTACGCCACCTGCACCTCGGCGTCGTGGGTGATCTGCTCATAGCTGCCTTCGGCGATCTTCTTGCCGTAGTTGAGCACCACGCAGCGCTGCGTGATGCGCTGGATCACGCCCATTTCATGTTCGATGATGACGATGGTGAATGGCGACAAGCGCGCGCGCACCATCAGGATGTCGTCCATCAGCTCGCGCGTCTCGTCGTGCGTCATGCCGGCCGAGGGCTCGTCGAGCAGCACCAGCCGCGGGTTCGAGACCAGCGCGCGGCAGACCTCGACGCGGCGCCGGTCGATCATGCTCAGGCTGCCCGCGGGTTGCCACATCTTCGCGGCCAGGCTGGCGTTGAAGGTCTGCAAGAGCGCCCGCACCTGTTCCACGGTTTTCTCGAACTGCATTCGCAGCGCCTTGCGTCGCAGCAGGTTGAAGACCAGCCCCGGGTTCAGGTGCTGGGTCTGGCCGATCGCGACGTTGTCGAACACCGTCAGCGGCAGCGACAGCCGCGAGCGCTGGAAGGTGCGCGTCACGCCGGCGCGGTAGACGGCCTGCGGCGACTGGCGTGTGATCTCGGCCCCATCGAGCAGCACCTGCCCCATCGTCGCCGCATACAGGCCCGTGACGACGTTGAAGAATGTCGTCTTGCCCGAGCCGTTGGGGCCCAGCAGGCCGAGGATCTCGTGCTCGTGCACGACCAGGTCGAGCGCATCGAGCGCGGTCACGCCACCGAAGCGCATGGTCAAGGCGCGCGCCTCCAGCAGCGGCGCGGTCATCGAGCAGCCTTTTCGGCGCGGCCGCCGAAGTAGCTGCGCACGCCGCGCGGCAACAGCCCGTCGGGGCGGAACAGCAGGATGAAGATCACCAGGAGCGCGTACAGCAGGAAGCGGTACTCCTGGATGAACTGGAACTTCTCCGGCAGGATCAGCACGATGGTTGCGGCCGGCAAAATGCCCCAGGGGTTGCCGATGCCGCCCAGGATCAGGATGGACACCAGGATCAGCGAGTCGGCGAACGTGAAGTTGTTCGGCGCCACATAGCTCGTCATCATCCCGTACACCGC
>JAYSVE010000201.1:0-11863 GCA_043718725.1 Methylibium sp. | reverse complement strand
GGCGACAGTGCCCCTGTTTTGGGTGGTGCACCAGCACCAGCACCAGCACCAGCACCAGCACCAGCACCAGCACCAGCACCAGCACCAGCACCAGCACCAGCACCCGCACCCGCACCCGCACCCGCGCCGGCACCGGGTGTTCAGTACGGTTCGATGGCGGCTGCCGATCTGGGCGTGGGGGCTCACTTGCGCGGAGCCGTCCCGTTTCCAGCCAGCAACGCTTGGAACACCGACGTCTCGAATGCGCCTGTCGATCCCAATTCGGCCAACCTGATCGCCAGCATCGGCCTGGCCACCGGGCTGCATGCCGACTTCGGTTCGGGCCTGTACAACGGTGGGCCGATCGGAATTCCGTACATGGTCGTCGGCAACAACCAGGCCGCGGCGACGATCAACTTCACCGCCTACGGCGACGAAAGCGACCCGGGGCCTTACCCGATCCCGGCCAACGCGCCGATCGAAGGTGGCGCCGCGTCCACCGGCGACCGGCATGTGCTGGTGATCAACCGCGACACGAATCGGCTCTACGAGCTGTACGTCGCCTACCCGCAAGCCGGCAACAGCTGGAATGCCGACTCCGGCGCGCTGTTCCACCTGGACTCGAACCTGGTGCGCCCGGGCGGCCAGCCGGGCTGGACCAGCGCGGACGCGGCCGGCCTGCCGATCTTCCCGGGGCTGGTGCGCTACGACGAGGCCGCGGCCGGCGCGATTCGCCACGCCTTGCGCTTCACGGTGCAGGCCAGCCGACGCGCGTATGTGCCGCCGGCGACCCACTTCGCGTCCAGCAACACCTCGGTCAACCTGCCGCCGATGGGCATGCGGGTTCGGCTGAAGGCCGGCTATGCCATCCCGACCGCCTTCAGGCCCGAAATCAAGGCGATCCTTCAGGCCATGAAGACCTACGGCATGTTCGTCGCCGACAACGGCAGCAACTGGTTCGTCAGCGGCGCGCCCGATGCGCGCTGGGACAACGACGCGCTGCGTACCCAGTTGGGCAGCGTGAAGGGCTCGGACTTCGAGGTCATCCGCATGGACGGATTGACGCAGTAGCCGCTCAGCGCCCGCCACTCACATCGACGACGGTGCCGGTGGTGTAGCTGGCGGCGTCGGACATCAGCCAGCAAATGGCCTGCGCCACTTCGTCGGCGCGGCCGACTCGCCGCATCGGCAATTGCGGGACGATCTGGCGCAGCCGGTCGGCCTGCCCGCCGGAGGCATGGATGTCGGTGTCGATGATGCCGGGCCGCACCGCGTTGACGCGTATCCCTTCGGCCGCGACCTCGCGCGCCAGGCCCAGCGTGAAGGTGTCGATGGCCGCCTTGGCCGCCGCGTAGTCCACGTACATGCCCGGCGAGCCCAGCCGGGCTGCCGCCGACGAGACGTTGACGATCGCCCCACCGGGCCCGCCGTGGGCCGTGGACAGCCGCTTCACGGCTTCGCGCGCGCACAGAAAGCTGCCGAACACGTTGATCGAGAACATGCGCTGCAAGCGGGCCAGGCTCATCGCGTCGACGCGACACACCACGTCGACGACGCCGGCGTTGTTGATCAGCCCGCCCAGCGGCGGCAATTCGCGCTCGACGCTTTCGAACATCGCCAGCACCTGGGCCTCGTCGGCGACATCGGCGCGGATCTCCAGCGCCGTGCCGCCGGCCGCGCGAATCTGGCCGACCACGGCCCGCGCCGCACTGGCGTCATTCGCGTAGTTGACGGCCACCGCCCAGCCCTGGCGGGCGCACAACAGGCTGCACGCCGCACCGATGCCGCGCCCGCCGCCGGTGACCAGCACCGTGCGCAGGTTCGAATCACTCATCCTCTTTGACTCCCTGGGTGTCGCCCGACGGGGCTTCCTTGGCCTTTTTGTCCAGCGCCGGTTGCAGGCGCTGCAGGCGGCCGACAAAGCGCTCGGTCGAAACCGGCTTCGCCACGCGCAATGCGGGTGGAAAGAGGTGGCTCATGTAGAGCTCGCCGCCCAGCCGACCGGTTCGCTGCAGGTTGAACCACGACATCACCAGCACCCCCACCACCCAGCCGCTGACGACGATGCGGCGCAACAACCGCGGCCGCGCCGGCTCCACCGCCAGCAGGTGGAAATAGAGTGCCGCGGCGCCGACGCCCAGGCTGGCTACGAAAGCGTAGCGGGTGAGCACCGGCCAAGACAGCGCAAACGCGAGCAGGGGCGGCACCACGTCCACCACCATCCAGGCGATGCTGGCCAGCAGGAACACCCGCAGGTGCCAGCCGAACCGGGTCTGGTGCGTGAAGGTCTTGGACAGCAGCGACCACAGCCCGCACCAGAGCGCCGTGCCGGCCAACGACGCGAGCAGCATGCCGGCCATGGCGCGCACCAGCGTGTCGGGGTCGGCGTCGAGGTAGGTCGTGAACAGCAGACCCGCCAGCAGCACGCCGGCCGCCAGCGCGATCGTCCCCAGGCGCTGGCCGTGTGTGGCCACGGCGCCCAGCGGCAGTTCGGCCGCCACGGCCTGGCCCGGCAGGCGCAGCCGCAAGCGGGTGCGCCCCAGCGTCAGTTCGAGCCCGGCGCCATCGGCGGGCAGCAGCACCTGTTCGCCGGAGCGCCAGCGCCGCGAACCCGAGGCCACGCCGTTGACGGTGTCGCCGACGGTCAGCAACAGGCCCCGGTCGGTGGCATTGATGCGCAGGTGTGCCGGGGCGACATGCGGGTCCGACAGCACCACGTCGTTGTCCAGGGCGCGCCCCAGGCTCATCGGCCAGGCGCGCACGACGAAGCTCTGGCGCACCTGGCCGTCACGCTCCAGCACCTCGATTTGCGCCACCCGCGCCGGGGCCGGCACCGGCGTTGTCGATGGCTCCGGCGCCGGCACCGGCGTTGTCGACGGCTCCGACGCCGGCACCGGCGTTGTCGACGGCTCCGGCGCCGGCCCCGGCCCGGTCCCGCCGGGCTCCGGGTCCACGCTCATCGCGCCCATCCGTAGCCGTCGAGGTAATGCCTGCTCAAGCGCATTGCGTTGGCAAAGCTCACGCCCTGCGCATCGAAGCGGCCCTGCAGGCCGTTCTGCGGCTGGTCCAGCGTGGCCACCAGCACCGACACGTCGTAGAGCTGGGGCAGCTTCTTGTAGGCCCGCAGGCAGACCACGGCGCGCAGCGCCAGGCCGGCGCGATCGACGAAGTCTTCGTGGCACTGCGGCTTGGTCTGGTGCTGGGCCGCCAGGCGGACGAACGATTCATTGCGAAAACTGTGCGAATGGCGGGCCGCAAAACGCAGCGGGCCGAGCCTGCGAGCGTCGTAGCTTTCGTGGCGCACCGACATCGCCCCGGTGTTGTAGTCGCCGACGAAGATGCGCGTGTCCATGACGCAGTCCGAGCGTTCGATGTCCATGCCGCCGCTGCGCGACGGTTCGCTGCTGCCCCAACAGCGCATGAACACATCGGGCGGCACCGGCACCTGGTAATGCGGGTGCGTGGCGCCCTTCCAGCCTTGCTGGATGAAGCGTGTGGTCATGGCCTCCTGGTGCGTGGTCAACTGCGCGGCGACGGCTTCGAACGCCGGCGTGTTGACGGGCGCGGCGTCGCGCCCGCGTGCCAGAAGCGCCGACGCGAATCGCGCCGGCACCAGAAAGCTCACCTGCTCGCCGTCGACCCGGCGCGCCACGTTGATGCCGATGACCTGGCCTTCCTGGTCCAGCGCCGGGCCGCCGCTCATGCCGCCGCTCAACGCGCCACCGAAGAAGATCTGCGGGTAGAAGCTGCGCCGGACCATGCCGTTGTAGGTGCCCTCCATCACCGCAAACCCCACGTCCAGCGGGTTGCCCAGCGAGTAGATGCGCTCGCCCTGGTTGAGCAGCCGCGCCTCGGGCCGGAACGTCAGCGCGTCGAAGCTGCGCGTGCCGGCGTCGCCCGCCTTCAGCAGCGCCAGGTCGTTGAGCACATCGAGCTGCAGGATCTGCAACGGCGCCTCGCGCCCGTCGGCCGTCACGTAGACCAGGTCGTGGCGCTCGGGTTTGAGCGCGGCCTCGCTGACGACATGGAAATTGGTGACGATGTGGCCGTCGCGGGTGACGAAGAAGCCCGAACCGACCGAGGTCTGGCTGCCGCGGCCCTTGAGCACCGTGCGGATCTGCACCAGTTGCGAGCGCGCCTGCTCGTAAACCTTGCGCGCCGAGAGCGACAGCGAAGGCGCAGCCGCCGCCTCGGGCGCCGACGCGGCCACCGGCGCCGGCGGAGCGTTGGCCTGGGCCTGTGCGCGAGCCACGCCCATCACGAGCAGCGCGACCACTCCCCACCGACGGATATTCATCGGCGCGATTCTACGGTTGCGCCCCCGGGCGACCGCGGCGTCGCGCCCCCGTCAATCGAGCTTGATGCCGGCCTTCTCGATGATCGCGCCCCACTTCTGGCTGTCGCGCTCGATGAAGGCCTTGAACTCGGCCGCCGTGCCGCCGCCGACGATCAAGCCCTGCTTGACGAACGAGGCGCGCACGCCCGGGTCGTTGAGCGCGGCGTTCACATCGGCATTGATGCGCTCGACGATGGAGGCCGGCGTGCCGGCCGCGCTGAAGAGGCCATTCCAGGCCAGCGCTTCAAACCCGGGGAAACCGCCTTCGGCCACCGTTGGCACATCCTTCAACGCGTCGCTGCGCTGCAGGCTGGTGGCGCCAAGAAACTTGATGCGCCCGCCGCTCACCAGCGGCAGCAGCGCGGGGGCGACGGCGAACAGCATCTGCGTGTCGCCGGCCGCCAGCGACGTGGCAGCCGGGGGCGAGCCGGCATAGGGCACATGCACCGCGTCGATGCCCGTCTGAGCCTTGAACAACTCCATCGTCAGGTGCGACGAACTGCCATTGCCGACCGAACCGTAGGCGAGCTTGCCGCCCTGGGTTTTGGCCCAGGCGACGAACTCGGGCAGCGTCTTGGCGGGGTTGCTCGCGGCCACCGCCAGCACGTTGGGCTGCGACGTGGTCAACACGATGGCAGCCAAGTCCTTGCCCGGGTCGTAGGGCATCTTCTTGTACATGAACGGCGCGAACGCCACCGGGCCGTTGAAGCCGATGGCCAGCGTGTAGCCGTCGGGCGCGGCCTTGGCCGCCACGTCCATGCCCAGCATGCCGCCGGCGCCGGCCTTGTTCTCGACCACCAGCGGCTGCTTCCAGCGCTCGCTGAGCTTTTCGCCCAGCGTGCGCACGATGATGTCCAGCGAGCTGCCGGCCGGCGCGGGCACGACCACGCGCACCGGCCGCTCGGGCCAGGTCTGGGCGCCCGCGACGCCCGGGGCCAGCGCGGCGGCAAGGGTGGTTGCCAGGGCCGCGTTGATGATGCTTGTCTTCATGGTGTCTCCGCAATGGACCAGGCCAGGATTCTCGACCCAACGCGGTTCACCGCAACCCGCCGCGCCCCCCGGACAAGCACCCAGCCGCCGGCCCATGGCCGCGGGCTACAGTCGATGGCCCGTTGTCGCCCCCTGCCGGAGTTCCCCATGCGTCGCCGTAGCTTGCTCAACCGTTTCGCCGCCGTCGGCGGTTTGCTCGCGGCGCCCGCCTGGGTGCGGGCCCAGGCCGTCGAAAAACCCAAGACCACGATTGCCGTCGGCGGCAAGAACCTGCTGTACTACCTGCCGCTGACGATTGCCGAACAGTTGGGCTACTTCAAGGCCGAAGGGCTGGAGGTGAGCATCGTCGACTTCGCCGGCGGCGCGCGCGCCTTGCAGGCCGTGGTGGGCGGCAGCGCCGATGTGGTGTCGGGCGCCTTCGAGCACACCGTCAACATGCAGCACAAGGGCCAGCCCATGCGCGCGTTCGTGCTGCAGGGCCGCGCGCCGCAGATCGTGCTGGGTGTCAACCCCAAGACCATGAGCGGCTACAAGACCGTGGCCGACCTCAAAGGCAAGAAGATCGGCGTGACCGCGCCGGGCAGCTCGACCAACGTGATGGTCAATTTCATCCTCGCCAAGGCGGGCCTGAAGCCCAGCGATGTGTCCATCATCGGGGTCGGCGCGTCGCAGGGCGCCGTGGCCGCGATGCGCTCGGGCCAGATCGACGCCATCAGCAACCTCGACCCGGTGATCACCTTGCTGCAGCGCTCGGGCGACCTGAAAATCGTCTCCGACACGCGCATCCTGGCCGAGTCCGACAAGGTGTTCGGCGGGCCGATGCCGGCCGGCTGCCTGTACGCGCCGCAGAGCTTCATCGACAAGAACCCCCGCACCGCCCAGGCGCTGGCAAATGCGATCGTGCGCGCCAACAAGTGGATCCAGGCGGCGGGTGCCGCCGACATCATCAAGGCCGTGCCCGAGAGCTACCTGCTCGGCGACCGGGCGGTGTACGTCGACGCCTTCCTGGCGGCCAAGGGCGCGCTGTCCGCCGACGGCCTGTTCCCCGATGCCGGCCCCGCCACCGCGTTCAAGGCGCTGGCCAGCATCGACCCCGAAATCGCCAAGGCCACGCTGGATCTGAAGGCCGTCTACACCAACGACTTTGCCAAAGCGGCGAACGCCAAGTACCCCAAAGGATGATGGTGGTCCCTGGCGCCGCGCTGGCGCTTGCCGGCGTCTCCTGCACCTTCATCAGCAAGGACGCAAGCGGCAGTCGCGCGGGCCAGCGCTACACCGCGGTGCGCGACGTGACGCTGAACGTGGGCGCGGGTGAATTCGTCTCGGTCGTCGGCCCCACCGGTTGCGGCAAGAGCACGTTGTTGAATGTGGCCGCCGGTTTGCTGGCGCCCAGCAGCGGCGGCGTGCGGGTCTTTGGCGAGCCGCTGGCCGGCATCAACCGCCGCGCCGGCTACATGTTCCAGACCGAAAGCCTGATGCCCTGGCGCACCGCGCTGGGCAACGTGATGGCCGGGCTCGAATTCCGCGGCGTGACGGACGCCAGGCAGCAGGCCGAAGACTGGCTCAGAAGGGTCGGCCTGGGCGGCTTTGGCGACCGCTACCCGCACCAACTCTCGGGCGGCATGCGCAAGCGCACTTCGCTTGCGCAAACACTGGCGCTGGACCCCGACATCATCCTGATGGACGAACCGTTTTCGGCGCTCGACGTGCAGACCCGCCAGTTGATGGAAAACGAAGTGCTGGACCTGTGGGCCGCCAAGAAAAAGGCCGTGCTGTTCATCACCCACGATCTGGACGAGGCGATCGCGATGAGCGACCGCGTGGTGGTGCTGTCGGCCGGGCCGGCCGCGCACCCGATCGGCGAGTTCGCGATCGACCTGGCCCGACCGCGCGACGTGGCCGAGGTGCGCACCGCGCCGCGCTTCATCGAGCTGCACCGGGCCATCTGGGACGTGCTGCGCGAAGAAGTGCTCAAGGGCTACCGGCAGCAGCTTGCCGCCTGAGCCGGGCACGTCGGGAGCATGTGGCAAACCCTCAAACCCAACCCGCGCAACCTGCGCCTCTGGCAGGTGGGTCTTCTGGTGGCCGTGCTCGGGTTCTGGCATGCGATGACCAAGCCCGGCCTGCTGCCGCTGCTGATGTTCGACAACGACCGCCAGGCCGCTTTCTTCTTCGGCGAACCGCTGAAGGTGGCCGGCCGCATCTGGAGCTGGTTCGTCACCCAGGCCGACATCTACCACCACCTGGCCGTCACGCTGATCGAAACGCTGCTGGCCTTCGGCATCGGCTCGGTGTTGGGCTTGTGCGCTGGCTTGTGGCTGGCGCTGAGCCCGATGGCGTCGGCACTGCTCGAGCCCTACATCAAGGGCCTGAACGCGATGCCGCGCATCATCCTGGCGCCGATCTTCGCGGTGTGGTTTGGTCTCGGCATCGGCAGCAAAGTGGCGCTTGGCGTCACGCTGGTGTTCTTCATCGTCTTCTTCAACGTCTACCAGGGTGTGAAGGAAGTGAGCCCGGTGGTGCTGGCCAACGCCCGCATGCTCGGCGCCAGCCGGCGCCAATTGCTGCGCCACGTCTACCTGCCCAGCGCCACGGCGTGGGTGTTCAGCTCGCTGCACAACAGCGTCGGCATGGCCTTCGTCGGCGCCGTGGTGGGCGAGTACCTGGGCTCGTCGCAAGGCGTGGGTTACCTGATCCTGCAGGCCGAAGGCAGCTTCGACATCAACACCGTGATGGCCGGCATCGTGGTGCTGACGGCGTTTGCACTGGTGCTGGATGCGCTGGTGGGAAAGGTGGAGACGCGGCTGATGAAGTGGCAGCCGCGGGCGGGGGAGACGGAGAAGTTGTAGGGCGGCACGTTCGCATTGAGCACTGTGGCACTGCTCGAAGCGCGGCTGCGACCCCCACAATATTGAGGACTGCCAACGCGGCAATCGCCCGAATTCGAGGAATCGGCCACGGACACTGTGACCAGCCACTGTCAAGATTCAGCGACAACACGACCCTGAAGGTGGCAGAACCAGCCGCACGAGCGGACTGGCGTTCGGCTAGCCGCGCACCTCATATCAAACGCATCACCAACCTCTAACCCTTACGCCCTACCAATGAACATACAGGCAAGCCCTTCGGCGCTGAGGGCCTTCGTGATTGGACCAATCGGCGACAAAGACGCTGAAGACGGTAGCCTCGCCCGTTTGGCTTACGAAGAGGGCATCCAGGTATTCGAAGAGGTCATCGGTCCAGCATGCATCGCCTTCGGGGTCGAAGCTGTTCGTGCCGACATGATCTCCCGTTCGGGGGAAATTCCCGAGCAGATCTTTCGGCAGCTTCGAGACTGCGCTGTTGTCATAGCCGATCTTACGGGCGCAAACCCAAACGTGATGTATGAGCTTGGGCTTCGCCACACGACAGGAAGAGTGACCATACAGATTGGCGAGAAAGGTCGACTTCCGTTCGATGTTGCAGCCATCAGAACAATCATGTTCAAGCGCACCGAGGCCGGGCTGGTTCAAGCCAGGAAAGACCTTGCCAAGGCCCTGGCCGCAAATCTCGACACTGGTGGCGATCCGGTTACGGCAACTCGCATTTGGTTTGAAGCCCCGTCTGTACAACAGCAACCTGCTGAGGGCGTGCAAGCTGAGGGCGGGGATGCAACTGCCGAAGACGACGCACCTGGATTCCTTGAACTCTTGGCGGAGATGGAGACAGGAACCCAATCACTGGTTCAAACGATGTCGGCGGCAGGCTCGATCATCCAGGACATCAGCTCCATCTACACAGAAGCAACGGATAGCGTGCGGCAGGCAGACGCCCGGGGTGGCGGCGCAGCTGCCCGGCTCGCAATAGCCGAGCGAACTGCCGCAAAGCTCGCCGAGCAAGCGGCCAGACTCGAAGTGGTATCAGGGGAGTACGCTCGAACCGTCGATCGCATTGAACCTGGGATTCAGTACCTACTTGGGCGCCTGGCAGAGGAACCGGAGCAACTAGCAGAGGTACCAGACTTTCCCAGTCAGGTTCGGGGATTGTGCGATGCGGCGCAATCAAGCATTGATGGTTCGCTCGCTATGCGAGCCAGCGCGTTGGAGATCGGCAAGGCTTCACGCTCGCTAAAGCGTGTTGGGCAACGACTTGCCCCGTCACTAAAGAGATTCGCTGACACATCAAGCCTCGTGGCGAGCTGGGCCGGCCTAGTCGACAAGATTCCGAAGCCGCGGTCCGAGACGGATCCAACTGCGCCGGACGCTGAGAAGGTGATACGTCTCGAAGAAACTCCTTCTAAGTGATTGATCTGAAGAGGCAGAGAAACCGGCATTGTTACGCGGCGCGTAATACAATCAGCGCGTGATCAAGTCGTTCAGATGCAAGGACACACAGGCGCTCTACGAAGGCAAGAGCCCGCGAAAGTTCAAGGCGTTCCTGTCGGTTGCCGAGCGCAAGCTCGCGCAACTCGAAGCGGCCCAGACGCTGGACTTCTTGAAGGCGCCGCCCGGCAATCACCTGGAGGCATTGAAGGGTGACCGAAAAGGTCAGCACAGCATCCGCATCAATGACCAGTGGCGCATCTGTTTCGTCTGGACTGACGTCGGACCCAACGACGTCGAGATCGTGGACTACCACTGAAGGAGTCAACATGGCACGTTTGACCAATCGCATGCGTCCCGTTCATCCGGGTGAGGTGCTGCGCGAGGACTATCTTGCTCCGCTCGGGCTCAGCGTGAACGCGCTTGCCGTGGCGCTGGGTGTTCCCGCGACCCGCATTCACGAGATCGTCAAGGAGCGCCGCGCGGTCACAGCCGACACTGCCGCCCGGCTGGCCAAGTACTTCGGCAGCGACGCGGCGTCGTGGCTGGTCATGCAGGCCAACTACGACTTGAAGACGCTGCCGACCCTGCGTGACATAGAGCGCCAAGTCCCCACTCGAGAGCGGGTCGCCGCCTGACGCAGACACTTCCAATCAGATGCCAACGATCACTCGCAAGAAGTCCCCCAAGGTAAAGGCCTCCGCCTACGATGTGGCGGCACACCTTCGAACGCCCGAGGAGATGGCCGCCTATCTGGATGCCTGGCTCGAAGAGGCGCCAGATGACGTGTCGGGAATCGCCCGGGCCCTGGGCGACATTGCTCGCGCCAAGGGCATGAGCCTGGTCGCCAAAGAAGCCGGCTTGAGCCGCGAAAGCCTCTACCGCGCACTCAGCGAAGGGGGCAATCCGAGCTTTGCCACCGTGCTGAAGGTGGCGCGGGCGTTGGGGGTGCGGCTCCACGCTCAGCCTGCTTGAGCGGCGGCGAGAGTGTCGATGAGATCGCGGTGGCTCGCCGTTGGGTTTCCAGACGTTGTGCTTGGAACAGCATTCAGAAGCAGGCTGGTCTGAAGTCGTGAGGTTCTATGCGTTACGCCATCGTCATTGAGAAGGCCGAAGCCAACTACTCGGCGTATGTCCCCGATCTTCCGGGCTGTGTCGCCACGGGGGCGACCGTTGCCGAGGTCGAGGCGCAAATCCGGGAGGCCATCGTCTTCCACGTCGAAGGCCTGCGCGAGGACGGGCTGACCATTCCCGAAGGGGCGAGCCAGGTCGAATACATCGAGGTCGCTGCGTAGCGGCCGGCATTGAGCGCCGGGTTCCCGGTCGAGAGCGCGGTTCCCGTTGGCTGAGGTGTGCGGCGTGGACCTGACGCCGGCCTACATCGCCCATGCGCGCGCGGGCCAACCCGACCCGAGGATCGGCTACCAGGTCGGGGACGCCTGCGCGCCGAGCTTTGCCGACCGCAGCTTCGACCGCGTGCTGGCCTTGCTTTTGCTGCACATCGTGCCGAGCGCGAGCGTGGCCATGGCCGAGATGCGGCGTGTGGCCAAACCCGGCCGAGCGTTAGCATCAGGCACCGGTCCACCAAGGAGTTCCATGCGGTCCAGATCACGAATCGGAGCGTTCATTCTCATCGGCCTGGGCGTGCTGTTTCTTCTTTCGAACTTCGGTTTGCTGCCCAACCTCGGTTCGTTGTTCGCGCGCTGGTGGCCGCTGATTCTCATCGCCGTCGGCGCCGGGTTGCTGTTGCGCCGATAGGAGGCTGCCGGGCTTTGGTTCAGTCCCTCCTTCAATGGATCGGGGCGACGATCCGCAGGGCCGTGCCCGGCGCCGAACAAGCCATCAGCGAACCGATGCCGTCCAACGCGAACCCCCATGCGAACTCAGTACTACACCGCATCCAGCCTCGACGGCTTCATCGCCACGGCCGACCATTCGTTGGAGTGGCTGTTCCAGCTCGGCGATGTCAATGAAACCAGCTACCCCCAATTCATACGCGATGTCGGAGCGCTGGCGATGGGCTCGTCCACCTACGAATGGATGTTGCGTCACATCGTCAACCCGGCCAAGGGCAGCGGCGCGCCGTGGCCCTATGCCCAGCCGACTTGGGTGTTCTCCAGCCGTGACCTGGTGACCGTGCCGGGCGCCGACATTCGTTTCGTCAAGGGCGATGTTCGCCCGGTGCATGAACAGATGCGTCTGGCCGCGAATGGCAAGAACCTCTGGCTGGTTGGTGGTGGCGATCTGGTGGGGCAGT
>JAYSVE010000021.1:0-2437 GCA_043718725.1 Methylibium sp. | reverse complement strand
TCAGCGGCCCCAGCGCGGCGCTGATGTACTGGGGCAACCGCGAAAAGTCGCGCGCCACCTTCCAGGGCGAATGGACCCGCACCGGCGACAAATACTCGGTCGACACCAGCGGCGCTTACGTCTATGCCGGCCGCAGCGACGACATGCTCAAGGTCAGCGGGATCTATGTGTCGCCCTTCGAGGTCGAGGCGACGCTGATCCAGCATGCCGCGGTGCTGGAGTGCGCGGTGGTCGGCGTGCAAGACGATGAGGGCCTGACCAAGACCAAGGCCTTCGTGGTCCTCAAGCCCGGGCAGCAGGCCAGCGAGGACGAGCTGAAGGCCTTTGTCAAGGAGCGGCTGGCGCCCTACAAGTACCCGCGCCTCATCGAGTTCATTGCCGAACTGCCCAAGACCGCCACCGGCAAGATCCAGCGCTTTCGCCTGCGTGAGCGCGACGGCCGCCGGGACGGTGCGTGAGTTTGCAGGCGACGCTGCCGGCCGACGTGCGGTTCGTTGAACTGCAATGGCGCGGCCAGCCCTTGCAGTTGGAAACCCAGTGGGTCGGCGACCTCGCGTCGGCGCGCCCGGTGATCGTGTTCCTGCACGAAGGCCTGGGATCGCTGGCGATGTGGAAGGACTGGCCCGCGCGCCTGTGTGCCGAGCATGGATTCAAGGGGCTGGTGTTCTCGCGCTACGGCTACGGCCGCTCCACTTCCAGACCACCGCAGGAGCGCTGGCCGGTGAGCTTCATGCATGCGCAGGCGCGCGAGGTGCTGCCGGCCTTGTTCGAGGCGCTGGGCATCCGCCGCCCCTGGCTGTTCGGTCACAGCGACGGCGCCTCGATCGCCTTGCTGCACGCCGCCAGGTTCGAGGTGGCCGGCGTGGTGGCGGTCGCCCCGCACCTGTTCGTTGAAGACCTGTCCATCGCCAGCATCGAAAAAGCCCGCGAGGCCTACGCCAGCACCGACCTGCGCCAGCGCCTGGCGCGCTACCACGTCGACCCCGACTCGGCCTTCCACGGCTGGAACGACATTTGGCTGGACCCATTGTTTCGAGACTGGAACATCGAGGCCGAATTGGCCGCCATCACCGCGCCGGTGCTGGCCGTGCAGGGCGCGGACGACGAGTACGGCAGCCTCGACCAGATTCGCGCCATCGCCCGCGCATTGCCGAAAACCCGCTTGCTTGTGATCCCGGAATGCGGACACTCACCGCACCGGGACCAGCCCGACCTTCTGCTTCGGCACAGCGCAGATTTCATCCTTGATCCGTCCACCCCACAATCCAATTCTTTCTGAGCAGGAGCAACGCATGCGATCCACAAACCTCACCACCGCCGCCGCGGCGGCCCTGGCGCTCACGGCCGCCTTCGGCGCCCAGGCGCAGGCCAGCGGCCCCATCAAGGTCGGCCTGATGCTGCCGGCGACAGGCACCTTCGCGGCGCTGGGCGCGGCCATCGAGAACGGCTTCAAGCTGTACGTCCAGGAGCAGGGCGGCAAGCTCGCCGGCCGCGAGATCCAGTACTTCAAGGTCGACGACGAGAGCGACCCGTCCAAGGGCACCGACAACGTCAACAAGCTGATCAAGCGCGACCAGGTCGACGTGGTCGTCGGCACGGTGCACTCGGGCGTGGCGCTGGCGATGGCCAAGGCCGCCAAGGACAGCAACACCTTGCTGATCATTCCGAACGCCGGGGCCGGCGATATCACCGGCCCGATGTGCGCGCCCAACATCGTGCGCAGTTCGTTCTCGAACTGGCAGCCGGGTTACGCCACCGGCGTGATCGCGGCCCAAAAAGGCCACAAGCGCGCGATGACCATCACCTGGAACTACGCCGCCGGCTCGGAGACGGTGAAAGGTTTCACCGAAGCCTTCGAGAAGGGCGGCGGCAAGGTGATGAAGGACCTGAGCCTGCCGTTCCCTGGCGTCGAGTTCCAGGCGCTGCTGACCGAAATCGCCGCGCAGAAGCCCGACGTGGTGTACGCCTTCTTCGCCGGTGGCGGCGCCGTCAAGTTCGTCAAGGACTATGCCGCCGCGGGCCTGACCAAGACCGTGCCGCTGATGGGCTCGGGCTTCCTGACCGACGGCACGCTCGAGGCGCAAGGCCCGGCCGCGCAAGGCCTGGTGACCGCGCTGCATTACGCCGACAACCTGGACACGCCGCGCAACAACGCCTTCCGCAAGAGCTATGCGCTGACCTACAAAGCCAACGCCGATGTCTACGCGGTGCAGGGCTACGACGCCGCGCAGATCTTCGCCGCCGGCCTGAACGCGGTGAAGGGCGACCTGGCCCAGCGCGACGTGCTGACCAGCGCGATGCGCAAGGTCACGGTCGACAGCCCGCGCGGCAAGTTCACGATCTCGGCCGCCGGCAACCCGGTGCAGGACATGTACGTGCGCCAGGCCACCGGCGTGAACAACGAGTTCCGCGGCGTGGCGGTGAAGGCGCTGGCCGA
>JAYSVE010000003.1:0-2489 GCA_043718725.1 Methylibium sp. | reverse complement strand
GAGCACGCGCTGGGCCAACAGCGCTGCCTGTTCCTGGCCAGTGACTTCTGCGACCAGCAGGATAAAGGCGTTGCTGCCGACACGGGCGAGCATGTCGAGCTCCGACAGCGCCCTGCCGACCGAAGATTGCCCGCTGCTGCGGGTCCAGGATCGCAATCGATCTGCCAGGGTTTGCAACACCGCGTCGCCCCGTGCACGGCCGAAGGCGTCATTGACGCCCCTGAACCGGTCAACGTCCACGTGCAGCAGGGCGCAACACGAGCCGCCGTGGCGCGCCCGTTCAATCACCGGAACCGCCAGCTCGCTGAAAAACTGACGGTTCGGCAGTCCGGTGGTTTCATCGTAATGTGCCAGTTGCAGGATGCGTTCACGCGCCTGCACGCGCTCGGTGATGTCCTGTGTGAAGCCTTCGTGTCCGATGGGTTGCCCATTGTCATTGAGGATCGGCGTGGCGTGCTCGAATACCGTGCGCACCTTGCCGTCGAAGCGCTCGATCTGAAACTCGAGCTGGTAGGGCGTCCCCTCATGCGCCAGTAGTGCGCGCGCGCCAGCCACCCGCTCCCGGTCGACCGCCACCACGCGTGCCAGAAACTCCTGCGCGGAGGTGCATTGGGGCGCGTCCAGGGTTGTACCAAACAGCCGGGCCAACTGGGCCGAACAGTCCATCCGGCCGTCCGGGAACATCTGCCAGTTGCCCATTTGGGCCAGGTCTTGTGCGCGCGCCAGACTCTCTCGGCTGTGCCGCATCTCTTCAACAGCGATGCTGGCACGCAGCGCATACCGGACCCGATGCGACAACAGTGTCCAGTTAATCGGCTTGGTGATGAAATCGGTTGCGCCCTCGCGATAAGCCCGTTCGATCGACTCGGTGTCGTTGAGGCCGGTCAGCATCAGGATAGGAACCCGAGCGCCGTGCGCCATCGCGCGAACCCGCTGGCAAACCTCATATCCATCAATACCCGGCATCATCACGTCCAGCAATATCAGGTCATGGCTGTGCTGCTCGAATTGCGCCAGCGCGTCTTCCCCACTGGCGGCATCACTCACTTCGAAGCCGGCGTGCCGCAGTGTCTCGGCGGCCATGGTGCGCAACAGCAAGTCGTCATCGACCAGCAGCAGACGGGCCTGGGCGTGATCGTCATTCATGCAATGTCCTTTTGCCACGGCATCCATCGCCAACCATGGGCAGCGCAGCCAGCCCCGATGGGTTGTCAAGCGAAGGGTCGCACGCCGCAGGTGGGAAGGAGTCGCTGTAGGGATCAGCCCGAGCCGGTGCCCCGGTGTCGGTACGCAGGTCACGGGTCCAGCGCTGCACGGCGGCGATGAGGCGGTCGGCCAGCACTGGCTTGGTCAGGAAGTCGTTCATGCCGACACCCAGGCAGGCCGCCCGATCCTCGGCAAAAACGTTGGCCGTCAAGGCCACAATCGGCACCGTCTGGCCAGCCAGGCCAGCGTCGCCCGCGCGCAAGCGCCGCGTCACCTCCAGCCCGTCCATTCCGGGCATCTGCCAGTCCATCAGCACCAGGTCAAAGTGCTGAACCGCCAGCAGCGCCAGCGCCTGCGCCCCGTCGCTGGCCGCCGTGCTGGTGTAGCCCGCGTCACTGAGCAACCGGCACACAATGGTCTGGTTCAGCAGGTCGTCTTCCACCACCAGCACATGGCCGTTGGCTGGACTCTGCGCGCCCTCGATCAGTTGCGCCGGCAGGGTCGCAGGCTCGCGCGCAGCGTCCCGGCGCATTACGCCAAGCCGGCTTACCAACGCCGTGCGCAGCACCGGCTTGATGATGGTACGCGGCAACCGGAGCGTGTCGCGCGCCAGCCCGTCCCCGGCCGATGCCTGGCGCGTCATGCCGATGACGCGCTCCGGATCGATCCGGTCCAGTGCGCCTTCGAGCAGTGCGGTGGCCTGCGTATCGTCGCTTGCCACCAATAACCAGGGTGCCGCGCCCTGGGCCGGCAATGCGCTGAGCCACTGGCGCAACTGCTGGCTGTTGAAAACCTGCTGCCCCTGGCAGCCCAGGCGCTGTAATTGCGCGGCCAGCGCCTGGGCGCTGGGTCCATGCGGCTCGTAGTAGGCGATCGGCATAGCCAAGGGTTCAGGTGCCTCGGGCATAGACTTGGCCAGCGGCAGGCGCAGTTCGATGTCAAAACGCGTGCCCTGGCCCAGCTCGCTGTGCACGCTGATGCGCCCGCCCATCGCCTGCACTAGCTGGTGCACGATCGACAAGCCCAGCCCGCTGCCGCCAAAGCGCCGGTTGGCAGCGTCATCCGCCTGGCGAAACGGCTCAAAGATGTGGGGCAGCGAGGCCGCCCCAATGCCCACTCCGGTATCGCTGACGCTGATGCGCAGGTCTTCATCCTGCGCGCCGCGCTCGATGCGCAGCAGGATCTCGCCCTTGGGCGTGAACTTCACCGCGTTGCCCAGCAAGTTGAGCAGCACTTGGCGCAAGCGGGCCGCGTCCCCATGGCGCCATGTCACCACCTCGGGC
>JAYSVE010000200.1:0-4896 GCA_043718725.1 Methylibium sp. | reverse complement strand
GGCAGCCTGGCGCCGCTGCCGAACGGATCGGACGACGCCAGGCTCGCGCCGGCCACGGCGGCGCGCCTGCAGATGTTGTCCCGGGTGTGGCCGGTGGCGGTGATCAGCGGGCGCCCGGTCGCCGACTCGACCCAGCGCCTGGGTTTCAAGCCGCAATTCCTGTTTGGCAACCACGGTGCCGAGCGGGCGGGCGTGGCCCGGCCCGAGGCGCTGGTGCGCAGCCTGGAGCCTTGCCGCAAGCTGCTGCGGCAGCGTCGCGAGGGCCTGGCCGATCGCGGCATCGCCGTCGAAGACAAGGGCCTCTCGCTGGCCCTGCACTACCGCCAATGTGCCGACCGCGACGAAGCAAGGGGTTGGCTCGATTCGATGGTCGCGGGTTGGGGCCCGGGGCTGCGCGCCACGCATGCGCATGCGGTGCTCAACGTCACGCCGCAGGCCGCGCCGGACAAGGGCGATGCGCTGCTGGAGGTGATGCGCGAGTGCGGCGCCTCGCAGGCACTGGTGGTTGGCGACGATGGCAGCGATCAGGCCGCGCTGGAGCGCTCGCCGCCGGGCTCGGTGAGCGTGCGAATCGGGCCGCCCGAAGTCCTGACGCAGGCGCGCTTCCGGTTGGCAGGGCAATCCCAGGTCGAATCGTTGATCACGCTGTTGCTGGCGCTGCGGCGTTGACGCCGCGCCAGCCCCAGCCTGCGAATCAGCTTCGTTGAGGCTCGCTCGCGGCCCGCGCCACCGCGTGCTGGAGGTCGATGGGCGGCGTCGTGATCGCGACGTCGTCGGGCCCATGGAACTTGTGCCAGGCATTGCTGATCACCCGCGGCGCCAACGACCAGGCGACACGCGCGCCGACGATCTGCAGCGCCTTGACGAGCGCCAGGTCTTCGCCACCGTCCAGCGGCTGGAAGCCCCCAGCGCGGCGGTAGGCGGTGGCACCGACCCCCAGGTTCGCGGCATGGATGTGGCACAAATCATCGGCGTCGGTGGACGACGCCTCGGCGTCGCTCTTGAAGATCGCGCCGGCCCGAGCGCCGCGCGAATTGCGCTGCGCGCAGCAGGCTGGCAAGCGGATGATCTGGCCGCGGGGGCCCCAGTCACGCACCGCCACGCGGCCGCACACGGCATCGCTGTGAAGTGCCAACTGCGCGGCCAACCAGTCGGCCGCCACCACGCAATCGGCGTCGGTGAAGGCGAGCCAGCGCGCGCCGGCGTCCACCGCCAGCCTGGCCCCTAGAGAGCGGGCCACGCCCACGTTGTTGGCCCAGACGGCCACGGTGGCCGCGCCGAAACGCCGCACGATGTCGCGGGTGCCGTCCTCGCAGGCGTCGAGCGCCACCACGTGCAGCACGGTCTCACCCAGCAGCAGCGGTGACAGCGCGGCTTGCGCCAGCGATTGCAGGCACGCGCCGATGTGCGCTTCTTCGTTGTGGGCGGGGACGACGACGGCGATCAAGCCAAACTCCGTCAGGAAGACACGGGCGCCCTCATTTGGGCCGCGGCCGCGACAGCTTGGGCTGCACCGCCTGGAGCCGCCCGGAGCGCAACTCGAGCACCGCCTTGGCCACCGCGCGCGCCACGTTGCGCGCTTCTTCCTGCACATCGGTGTCACGGTCCAGCGCCTCGTGGCTGGTGGCATAGGGTTCGTAGTAGCCGACATAGCGGTCCAGCCGGGCTTGGGCGCCGGCGTCGATGAAGCCCATCCAGTCGAGCCAGTCGGACAGGCCACGGCGCGAGCCTTCGATGCCGGCCACGTCGCCATGCACGATCAAGCCGTAGGCCCGGCCCGCCAGGTGCTGGGGGTAGTCCCAGCCGGACATCTCGAGTTCCTTGGCCTTGCCGGCCTTCTTGCCGCCGGTGGACGTCGGGTCCGGGTTGCCGCCGTCGGCACATACCAGGCGGTCGATCATCAGCTTCAGCGGGCTCGGGCTCTGGTACCAGTAGACCGGCGTGACGATGATCACCGCGTGCGCGGCGGCCCAGCGTTCGTAGATCTCGTTCATCCAGTCGTTGGTCTGGTTCAGCGCATGGTTCGGGTAGCAACTGCAGGGCCAATGGCACAGCGGCATCGCGGTCGACGCGCAGCCCTTGCAGGGGTGGATGTTGCGGCCGTACTCCGACGTGAGCAGGCTCAGGTCCAGCATGTCGGTGTCGATGTCGGCCAGGCCCAGGGTCGCGCGCGCCATCTCCACCAACCGGAACGACTTGGACATTTCTCCCGGGCAGCTGCCGTCGTTGCGCGCCGAGCCGCAAATGAGCAGCACCCGCGAAGCCGTCGCGGGGTCGGCCCAGCGCGCCTGCGCCGCATCGATGCGCGCCTTGGCGGCCAGCCAGTCGACCGACAGGTCGTAGTCGGGATCGGCAAAGCCCGGCCCGGCCTTGCGGGTCACGGGCGCCTTGCGGCCATCGCTGTAGGCCTGCCAGGCAATCTCTTCGAGGCGCGTGATCGAAGCCTCTTCGGCCTGGAAGGCGGGGTCGGTGAACGAGGCGCGAAAGCGCCTGCCGAACTCGGGGCGTTCGAGTGGCGGCGGTGCCTGGCCGGTGCGAATTGTGATCAAGCGGAAGTCCTCCAGTGGGCGCGGCCGTGCGACGTGCCGATCAATGACGGGCCGGGTTCCATCGCGGCAGGGCCGGTGCGCGGGCACGTGCCGCAACGCAGTGCGGGTCCGGTCGGGACATGATCTGAACGCTAACGCGCGGCCCGAACAGGGTCTGTGCGGTAGCGAACAAATGCCCAGCCGGTGTCGTATAGCGGACCGGCGCCGGGATGCCGGAACCCTGCCGGTGCGGGCTTGCACGCCCGGGGCGCGCACAGCCGTTGTCGCGGCACGCCTCACGCCACCTGGCTCGCCGCTCAAACGATAGAACGGGCGTCAGCACGTCTGCCGGTGCTGCGCCCGTGGCGGGCCTGCTGATTCAAACGGGCTGCCCGTCCGACCGGCAGCGCGTGACTGCCGGCACGCGGGTTGCGACTTCAGCCGCCGGTGCCTTTGGCCGGCTTGGCCTCGCCACGCGGGTTGGCGGTCGTGGCATTGACTTCACCGCTGGGAATCTCGCCGGCGGCGCGGGCGCGCCTGGCTTCGGCCCGCACTTCGGCACGGGACTTCTCCGAGCCTTTCGAGATCTTCGGCCCGCCCTTGGGTCGGTCCTTGGTGGTCTGTGCCAGGCCCTGCGGCACCTCGCCTGCGGCGAGTGCGCGATTCCTTTCGGCTTTGACGTCGGCGCGGGAGTTGTTGCCGGCGGTTTTTTTCTCGCCGCCCATCGGCCGGTCCGCGGTGATGCCAGCCTCGCCCTGGGGGATTTGTCCCGCGCGCGCCGCAGCCTTGGCGTCGGCCTTCACGTCCGCTCGGGTGACTGGCATCGCCGCAGACATGCCAGCGCTCGCCGCTGCCGAGGGCCCGGGCGGGGCGGGGGTCGTCGTTTGTGCCGACGCAAAGCTGGCGAACAGGCCGGCGGCGATCAACGAGCCGCAAAGCCGGGTCAGGTGGGTTGAGAGCGTTTGCATGTGCAGTCCTGTAAAAGTTGAGGGCCCGAGTCTGCGCAAGCCAGGCGGATTGGTGAACGAGACAGCCTCCCGGATTACCGTAGTAGATGTCCTACGCACCCGCGTCGGGCCTCGCGCTCGGCGGCCCGCTTTCCTACAGCAACTCAGGGCACCGTCCGACGCCGGGTGGCGCGACGCAAACGCATGATCTTCCGGTCGGGCTAGGGGCACCTGCGCGACCGTCGGCACTGCGCCGATGCGACGGCATTTCTCATCGCATCGGGGCCGGCGCATGTTCACCGGCGTTTGTCGCCCTGAGAAAGAGACCTGCATGAGAAGCAGACCGTGGCGTTGCCGCACAGGCGCGCCCTTGGATGGCGCCGGGATCCGCCCGGCGCGCGTCGTTTTTTCACCAGAAAAGGATTCACCATGAACCGCACACCGTTGTATTCGCTAGCCTTGCTGGCCAGCCTGGGTCTGGCCGCTTGCGACAAGCCGACCGTCGTCAACGTCCCCGCCACGCCGGTGGCCGTGCCCGGACCGGCCGGCCCGACCGGCGCGACCGGTGCGACGGGCAACACCGGCAACACCGGCAGTACCGGGAGCACCGGCAGCCCGGGCAAGCCGGGTGAAGGCACGACGGTGATCGTGACCCCGGCGGCATCCGCTGCGTCGAAATGATGTCAACGTCAAAAAACTTTAGGAGCACACCATGACCCTGGGAACCATCCTGTTGATCGTCCTGATCCTGATGTTGATCGGCGCCATCCCGAGCTGGGGCCACAGCAAGAGCTGGGGCTACGGCCCGAGCGGCCTGTTGGGCGTGGTCGTGATCGTCGTCATCGTGCTGCTGTTGACGGGACGCCTGTGACGGGTCGAGCCGCTTGCGTGCCCCGTGACTCGTTTCGGCGCTGGGGTGCCTTGATGACGGGCCTGCTAATCACGCTGCTCGCGGCGTGCGGCGACATGGCCCGGCTGCCGGTTTCGGCCGGCACCGGGCCGCAGCCGACCTTGCCGGCGCCGAAGAAGTCGCTGATCCCCACCGTCAACATCGCGCCGGCCAAGGGCTGGTCCGCCGGGGCCACGCCGACGGCCGCGCCGGGCACCCAGGTGGCGGCCTTCGCCAGCGGGCTGGACCACCCGCGCTGGCTGCACGTGCTGCCCAACGGCGACGTGCTGGTGGCCGAATCGAACGCCCCGCCCAGGGCAGAGGACGCCGGTGGCATCAAGGGCTGGGTGATGCGCGTCGTGATGAAACGCGCCGGCGCGGGGGTGGCCAGCGCCAACCGCATCACGCTGCTGCGTGACGCCGATGGCGATGGTGTGGCCGAGGTGCGCACGGTGCTGCTAGCCGGCTTGAACTCACCGTTCGGGATGGCGTTGATCGGGGACGCGCTGTATGTCGCCAATGCCGACGCGGT